>NZ_JBFBGS010000070.1:0-43374 GCF_040684795.1 Kitasatospora sp. NPDC089797
GGGGGTGGGTAGGGGGGACGCCCGGATCGGGAGGACACGCCTCCCGTACCGGCCTTCCGCCGTCCGCTAGGCCGAGGTGCCCGCGTCACCTCCGCGGCCGCGGCGGCCGAGCAGCACGCCCGCCACCGTACCGAGCACGCCGACCACGATGCCCGCGATGCCCAGCCCCCGGGCGGTCGAGTCGCTGCCGCCCGCCGCCGCGGTGGTCGTCGTGGTGGTGGTCGTGGTGGCGCTGCCGCCCTTGGCGGCCGGGGCCGGCTTCACGCCCGCGGTGGCACCGGGTGCCGCGCTCGGGGAGTCCCCGTCGTCGCCGGTCGCCGCGGTCAGGGTGAGCACCGGGGCCGGGTTCTTCGGCTCCGGCTGGCCGGCCTGGGGCTCGTCGATCCAGCGCACCACGTTGCCGTTGCTGTACGTCTGGAGCGCCTTGAAGACGACCTTGTCGGTGCCCTCGGGCAGGGCGCCGAACTCCACGGTGAAGTCCTGGTAGTGCCCGGGGGCGATCTGGCCGCCGGTCCAGACGATCTGCGAGACCACCTCCGTGACGTCGCCGTCGTCGGTGTGGATCGGGGTGGTGAGCTTGGTCGTGGTGATCTTGTCGGTCCAGCCCGGCACCGGCGCGACCAGGGCGGACGGAACCGGGTGGTCGGTCGGGAAGTCGATCTCCACCTTGACCGTGCTGTTGTCGTCGTCCTCGTTCGGCACCCGGAACGCGAAGGTCTGGTCGGTGGTGTCCTTCGGGACGCTGGACGGGTCCACGATGACGTGCGCGGAGGCGGTCGCGGCGGCGGCCAGCACGGTCGCGGCCGCGACGGCGGAGGCGGCGGCGAGGCGGAGCGCGGAGGGGGTCCTCATGGGTCGGCTGTTCTCCAGGGGAGGGCGCACGCGGAACGGACCGCGCGCGGCGGTGATCGGGGGTCGGGAGCGGTCGGCCGTGCCCCGGGGATCCCGGTCAGCCGGCCGCGCGGCACGGCGGGCCCCGCCGGACCACCGCGTACCGCAGCACCCCCGGCCGGGGCCGGCCCGACCGGTCGGCACCGGCCGCCGGAGGCTCCCCGCCCGGGCCCGGCCGGGCGCCGGGTCCCTCCCGCAGCGCCGCGAACAGGGCCGGCAGCGCACGCAGCCGCGCCGCGCGGGCCCGTCCCGCGGCCGCGGCGCTCCGGGCCGCGTGCCGGACCAGCGCCCACACCGCCACCTCGCCCCGGCGCAGCCACCACCCGGCGGCGACGGTCGCGGCCGCGTGCGCCAGCAGCATCGGCGCGCTCAGCCCGCCCCACCCGGCACGGCACCAGAAGCCGAGGTGGACCGAGGCGACGGCGGCGTGCGACATCGCCGCACCGGCGTGCCCGGCCGTCCCCGGCGCCCCAACGGTCATCCCCGGCATCCCGGCCATGCCGCCCCGCGCCGGAGCCGGCCGGGAGGCCCCGGCCAGGTGGAACAGCAGGTGCAGACCGGCCTGACCGCCCGCCAGTCCCCCGGTGATCGCGCGGGCCGAACGCTCCCGCCGCGCACCGAGCACCGCGGCCGCCCCGACCAGCACCCAGCCGGCCAGCAGCGCCCCGAGCGGCGTCCGGTCCCCGGCCGCGAGCCCGTGCCCGGCGGCGGCCAGCGCGACGCAGACCGTCGCGAAGGGCAGGGCCCGCAGCAGGCGAAGGTCGAGGGCGGCGGCGCGCACCGGCGGCGCGGGCTCAACATCCAGGTCGGTCATGGCGGCGCCATCATGGCACCCCGGCGCTACCGCCCCGACGGCCTCTCCGGTTTCTTGGCCATTCCGACACCTCGTTCTCAGCGGGGGCTCAGAAACCCTGGCGATCCGGGTCGGCCCGCACCGCGTACGGGACGAAGGTGCTGGCGTGTTCGTCCACGGCCAGCGGACGGCCGATCGCCGGGGCCGAGCGCTGGGCGCAGGCCGGGCGCTCGCAGACCTTGCAGCCCAGGCCGATCGGGATGGCCGCGGCCTCGTCGCCGAGGTCCAGACCGGTGGAGTAGACCAGTCGGTGGGCGTGCCGGATCTCGCAGCCCAGGCCGATGGCGAAGGTCTTCCCGGGCCGCCCCCACCCGCCGGGCGAGCGGGTGACCGCGCGGGCCGTCCAGAGGTAGCGGCGCCCGTCCGGCATCGCGGCGACCTGGACGTGCACCCGGCCCGGGGCGGCGAAGGCGTCGTAGACGTTCCACAGCGGGCAGGTGCCGCCGGTGCGGGAGAAGTGGAAGGGCGTGGCCGACTGGCGCTTGGAGACGTTCCCGGCCCGGTCGACCCGGACGAAGGAGAACGGTACCCCGCGCAGTCCGGCCCGCTGCAGGGTGCTGAGCCGGTGGCAGACCGTCTCGTAGCCGACGCCGAAGTGGTCGGCGAGGTGCTCGATGTCGTAGCGGGCGGACTCCGCCTCGGCGTGGAAGGCGGCGTACGGCAGCACGAGGGCGGCGGCGAAGTAGTTGGCCAGCCCGATCCGGGTCAGCGAGTGGGCCGCCGTGCCGTCCGCGGCGTCCTGGGCGGCGAGTTCGGAGAGCAGGGCGTCGTGCTCCAGGTAGGCGAGCTGGGTGGCCAGCCGGAAGGCCTGCTGGCCCGGGCGCAGCCGGTCGGACAGCCGCAGGATCCGGGCCTTCGGGTCGTACCGGTGCAGCTGTTCCCCGCCGGAGGCGAGCCGGACGCCGTGCGCGGAGGCCAGCCGCTCGGCCAGCACCGCCCGCACCTCGCCCCGCCGGAGCCCGATGTCGGCCGCCGACTCCTCGGCCGCGGTGTCGAGTTCATGCACGTAGTTCTGGCGGCGGTAGAAGAACTCGCGGACCTCCTCGTGCGGGGTCCGGACCTCGGCGGTGGCCGGTCCGCGCTCCCCCGCGAGGACGGCGAGCCGCTCGGCCTGGGCGCGGCGCCCGCGGCCCAGGTCGGTCAACAGCCGGGCCACGGCGGGCAGTCGGGCGGCCACCTCGTCGAGGTCCCCGGGGGTGATCCGGCCGGCCGCCAGCTCCTCGCCGAGGGCGTCGCGCAGTTCGGCGGTGAGCCGGGCGCTGTCCGGCGGGGCGAAGTACCCGGCCTCGACGCCGAACGCCTCGGTCAGGCGCAGCAGCACGGCGACGGTCAACGGCCTTGCGTCGTGCTCCAGTTGGTTGAGGTAGCTGGGCGAGAGGTCGACCAGTCGGGCCATCGCGGCCTGGCTCAGCCCGCGTTCCTCCCGGAGGCGGCGCAGTCGCGCACCAGCGAAGGCCTTGCCCATCGTCCCGTTCTCCCTTCGCCTGCCCGGTGGCGGGCAGTCTAGCCGGGCCCGCCCCGGACGGACCTTCGCAAGCTTCGCCGATTCGCCGCAGAGGCTTCGCAGAAATTGGCACCGCTCCATCGATGACGCCGACTGGCACTGAGTGCCAGAGTCGTTGCTGCGGCCGGAAGGCGCTCAGGACAGCACCGAAACGGCAGGTCAACTGCCATGAGCTGCTGCCCGGGCGACCACGTCCCGCGGTGTTCCACCGCTGCCCGGCGCCGTCCGGCCGCCCTCTCATCACCCCGGTGAGAGGTGCCTCACACCCTTCGCACAGCATCCCCGGGAGTTGGATCACCATGACCCAGTCCGTTCGGCAGCAGCAGGAGCAGCAGGCGGCGGCGCTGGCCGCCCGGTGGGCGTCCGACCCCCGCTGGGCCGGCATCGAGCGCACCTACACCGCGGCCGACGTCGTCCGCCTGTCCGGCACGGTGCGCGAGGAGCACACCCTGGCCCGGCGCGGCGCGGAGCGGCTGTGGCGCCAACTGCACGAGCAGGACTACATCCACGCGCTCGGCGCGCTCACCGGCGGCCAGGCCGTCCAGATGGTCAAGGCCGGGCTGCAGGCGATCTACCTGTCCGGCTGGCAGGTCGCGGCCGACGCCAACCAGGCCGGTCAGACCTACCCCGACCAGAGCCTCTACCCCGCCAACTCGGTCCCCCAGGTGGTGCGCCGGATCAACAACGCGCTGCTGCGCGCCGACGAGATCGACGCCGTCGAGGGCAACGACGGCCCGGACTGGCTGGTGCCGATCGTGGCCGACGCCGAGGCCGGTTTCGGCGGCCCGCTGAACGCCTTCGAGCTCACCAAGGGCATGATCGCGGCCGGCGCCGCGGGCATCCACTACGAGGACCAGCTCGCCTCCGAGAAGAAGTGCGGCCACCTCGGCGGCAAGGTGCTGGTGCCCACCGCCCAGCACGTCCGCACCCTCAACGCGGCCCGCCTCGCGGCCGACATCGCCGACGTGCCGACCCTGATCGTCGCCCGCACCGACGCGCTCGCCGCCAACCTGCTGACCACCGACGTGGACGAGCGCGACGCCCGGTTCTGCACCGGCGAGCGCACCGCCGAGGGCTTCTACCGGGTCGAGCCCGGCATGGCGCCGGTCATCTCCCGCGGCCTCGCCTTCGCCCCGTACGCCGACCTGATCTGGGTGGAGACCGGCACCCCGGACCTCGCGCAGGCCCGCGAGTTCGCCGAGGCGATCAAGGCCGAGCACCCGGACAAGATGCTCGCCTACAACTGCTCGCCGTCCTTCAACTGGAAGGCCGCGCTGGACGACGACCAGATCGCCAAGTTCCAGCGCGAGCTGGGCGCGATGGGCTACCGCTTCCAGTTCATCACGCTGGCCGGCTTCCACGCGCTCAACCACTCGATGTTCCAGCTGGCCCGCGGCTACGCCGAGCACGGCATGACGGCCTACGTCGACCTCCAGGAGGCCGAGTTCGCGGCCGCCCCGGACGGCTACACCGCCGTCAAGCACCAGCGCGAGGTCGGCACCGGCTACTTCGACCAGGTCTCCACCGCGCTCAACCCGGCGGCCGAGACCCTCGCCCTGACCGGCTCCACCGAGGCCGAGCAGTTCCACTGAGCCAGGCCGTCCGGCGGGTCGAGCGGGCCCGCCGGAACGCGCCACCCCGGGCGGGCCGACACCCACGGAGCAGCTGACTCCGGCTCCGGCCCGCCCACCCGCCCGGCGGTCGCGTTGAGGGACGTGGCCGCCGGGCCCTTCACCAACCCCCCATGCTTCCTGGAGAACCGGTTGACTTCTTCCCCTGCGTGAACGCTGGGGATTCCCCTCAGCCTCACGGCTGAGCCGCTGCGCGTGACGCAACGGTTGGGACTACTTCCTGCTTCACCGACGACCGCCCGCCCGGAGTGCTCCGTTGAGGTCTTACACCGTCTCCACAGGCTGCTGCCGCCAGCCCGGCGGCCAGGATGTTGCGTGCCGCGTTCACGTCCCGGTCATGGGTCACGCCGCAGCCACACGTCCACTCGCGGACGTTGAGGGGCATCTCGTCGCGGATTGTTCCGCACGCCGAGCACAGCTTGGAGCTGGGGAACCACCGGTCAACGGTGATCAGCTCGCGGCCGTACCACTGGGCCTTATACCCCAGCATGGCCCGCAACTCGGTCCACGAAGCGTCCGAGATGGCCCGGGACAGCTTCTTGTTCTTGAGCATGTTGCGGACGGTCAGGTCCTCGATCACGACCGTTTGGTTTTCACGGACGAGTCGAGTGGTGAGCTTGTGCAGGAAGTCCCTGCGCCGGTCGGCGATCCTCGCGTGGACACGGGCGACCCTGCGCCGGGCCTTCTCCCGGTTGGCCGAGCCCTTGGCCTTGCGGGCGAGATCCCGCTGTGCCTTGGCCAGTCGTTCCCGGTCGAGGCGTTCGTGCTTCGGGTTGGTGACCTTCTCCCCGGTGGACAGCGTCACCAGGCTGGTGATCCCGGCGTCGATGCCCACCGCCGCAGGGACGGGCGCGAGCATCGACGGGCGGTCATCACACAACAGGGAAACGGACCACCGTCCAGCCGCGTCCTGCGACACGGTCACCGTGGACGGCGACTGCCCCTCCGGGAGTGGCCGCGACCACACGATGTCCAGCGGCTCCGTCATCTTGGCCAGCGTGAGCCGACCGTCCTGATACCGAAACGCGCTGGTGGTGTACTCGGCCGACCTACGGGACTTCTTCTTCGACTTGAACGTCGGGTACTTCGCCCTCCTGGTCCAGAAGTTGGAGAACGCCCCTTGCAGATGCCGCAAGGCCTGCTGCAACGGGACAGAGGAGACCTCCGAGAGGAACGCCAGTTCCTCGGTCTTCTTCCACTCGGTCAGCATCGCCGAGGTGGCGTTGTAGTTCACTCGCTCCTGACGCATCGTCCACGCCTCGGAACGGGCGGCCAGCGCCTTGTTGTACACGAGCCGCACACACCCGAACGTGCGCGACAGCTCAGTCGCCTGCGCATCCGTCGGGTAGAAGCGGAACTTGAAAGCCCGCCTCACATGGGTGCTCGCCATTCTCACAAAGTAGCGAGACCCGATGTAAAGACCAAATCTGCGGTTCAGAGCACTGCAATCCGCCCTGCGGCGAATCGCAGCCGCTTGCCCTGCTCCGCAGGAGTTCCGTTTCCTCCCCCGGCTAAAGCCGGGGGCATCCACGGAGGTATCTGATGAGCCAGCCCCATCGCGTCGAGGTCCTCGGAGAACCCGAGGACCGCTTCGAGGAGATCCTGACCCCCGAGGCCCTCGCCTTCCTCGCCCGGCTGCACGACGGGTTCGCCGCCCGACGCACCGAGCTGCTCACCGAACGGGACCGCCGCCGGGCCGAGTTGGCGGCCGGCGGCACCCTGGACTTCCTCGCCGGCACCCGCGCCGTGCGGGAGGACGCCGACTGGCGGGTGGCCGGCGCCGGGCCCGGCCTGCACGACCGCCGAGTGGAGATCACCGGCCCGCCCGAGCGCCGGATGGCCGTCAACGCGCTCAACTCCGGCGCCAAGGTGTGGCTCGCGGACTTCGAGGACGCCACCTCCCCCACCTGGCACAACCTGATCGGCGGCCAGCTCAACCTGGTCGACGCGATCGAGCGCCGGATCGACGACACCACCCCCGAGGGCAAGCGCTACCGGGTCGGCGGCACCCCCGCCACCATCGTGGTCCGCCCGCGCGGCTGGCACCTCGACGAGGCGCACCTGCTGGTCGACGGCCGCCCCGCGGTCGGCGCGCTGGTCGACTTCGGCCTCTACCTCTTCCACTGCGGCCGCCGCCAGATCGAGCTCGGCAGCGGCCCGTACTTCTACCTCCCGAAGCTGGAGAACCACCTCGAGGCCCGGCTGTGGAACGAGGTGTTCACCTTCGCCCAGGCCGAGTTGGGCATCCCGTACGGCACGATCCGGGCGACCGTGCTGATCGAGACCATCACCGCGGCCTTCGAGATGGACGAGATCCTCTACGAACTCCGGGACCACGCCGCCGGGTTGAACGCGGGCCGGTGGGACTACCTGTTCAGCCTGATCAAGAACTTCGCCCAGCACGGCCCGCGCTACGTCCTGCCGGACCGCGCCACCCTCACCATGACCCAGCCCTTCATGCGCGCCTACACCGAGCTGCTGGTGCGCACCTGCCACCGGCGCGGCGCCCACGCCATCGGCGGGATGGCCGCGGCCATCCCGCAGCGGGACGCGGAGGCCAACGCGGTCGCCCTCACCAAGGTCCGGGCCGACAAGGAGCGGGAGGCCGGGGACGGCTTCGACGGCTCCTGGGTCGCCCACCCCGGCCTGGTGGCGACCTGCCGCACCGCCTTCGACGCGGTCCTCGACGACCGCCCGAACCAGCTCGACCGCACCCGCGAGGACGTCGAGGTCACCGCCGACGACCTGCTGGGCGTGCACCGGCTGTCCGTCGGCCTGCCCACCGACCAGGGGCTGCGCGCCAACGTCGCCGTCGCGCTGCGCTACCTCACCGCCTGGCTCGGCGGCTCCGGCGCGGTCGCCGTCTTCGGCCTGATGGAGGACGTCGCCACCGCCGAGATCGCCCGCTGCCAGATCTGGCAGTGGCAGCACCACTGCACCCGGCTGACCGGCGGTTCGCTCGCCACCGCCGACCTGGTGCGGCGGCTGATCGACCGGGAGCGGGCCACCCTGCTCGCCGAGGGCGTCGAGCCCGACCTGCTCGACAACGCCGTCCGGATCCTCCAGGAGACCTCGCTCGGCGCGGAACTGCCCGCCTTCCTCACCACCGAGGCGTACGCCCGCCACCTGGTCCGCATCCGCGCCGCGGCCTGAACCCCCGCACAGCGACCGACCGCGCGGCGACCGACCGCGCAGTGACCACCCGGCGGGTGGCCGCCCGCACCGCGGCCACCCGCCCAGTACGGAGGCAGTCATGAACGAGATCCGACGGGTCGCCGTCGTCGGCGCCGGACAGATGGGCTCGGGCATCGCCGAGGTCTTCGCCCGGGCCGGCCTGGACACCATCGTGTGCGAGAAGGACCAGAGCGCGCTCCGGGCCGCCCGCGGCCGGATCGACCGCTCCCTGCACCGTGCCGTCGACCGCGGCCGGATCGACCCGGGCGAGCGCGAGGACACCTGGGCGCACCTGCTGTTCGCCGACGACCTGGAGGCGCTCGCCGACCGCCAGTTGGTGGTCGAGGCCGTCGTCGAGGACGAGGCGGTCAAGGACGACGTGCTCTCCACCCTGGACAAGGTGCTCGTCGCCGACGACGCGGTGCTCGCCACCAACACCTCCGCGATCCCCGTCACCCGCCTGGGCATCGCGACCGACCGCGCCTCCCACGTGCTCGGGCTGCACTTCTTCAACCCGGCCCCGGTGATGCCCCTGGTGGAACTGGTGTCCTCGCTGCACACCGACCCGGCGGTGCTGGAGCGGGTGGAGGGCTTCGCCCGGAACACCCTGGGCAAGCACGTCGTCCGCTCCCGGGACCGGGCCGGCTTCGTGGTCAACGCCCTGCTGGTGCCCTACCTGCTGTCCGCGATCCGGATGGCCGAGGCCGGGCACGCCACCGCCGCGGACATCGACGCGGGCATGGTGCACGGCTGCGCCCACCCGATGGGGCCGCTGCAACTCGCCGACCTGATCGGCCTGGACACCGTGGAGGCCATCGCCCGCTCCCTGTACGACGAGTACAAGGAGCCGCTCTACGCCCCGCCGCCGCTGCTCTCCCGGATGGTCGAGGCCGGCCTGCTGGGCCGCAAGACCGGTCAGGGCTTCCACCCCCACCGGACGCCCTGACCCACCCGAGCCCGCCGGTGCCCCGGCCTCCGTCGCGGAGGGCCGGGGCACCGGCGTTCCCCCTCGGGGTCGCGGGCCCGCGCGGCTCCGCCGGCCGCGCGTCGAAGTCCGGGACAGGAGAAGGCTCCTGAGGTCTGGCGGTCGACCCCCCGGAACCAGCAGAATCGCTCGTGTGACGACCACCACGGGTGTGCCGCCCGCCACGCACAACACTCCCCTCGCCTGTGCCAAGGGCCTCCTCACCGGGGGCGTGGTCGGGACGTCGCTGGCCGCGCTCGTCGTGGGCGGGATCCTCGACCACCCGCCCCTGCTCGTCACCGGGGTGGTGGCGCCCCCCGTCTACGCCCTGCTGGTGTTCCTCGCCGGTGCGCCGAGGCGTGCCCGGGAGGCGGCGGTCGTGCTCCGCACGGCGCTCGCGACGATCGACAGCCGGGAGGCCGTCGGGGGCGAGTCGAGCGAGGTGCCGGTGCGGTTCGAGCTCACCGTCGTCCCGGACGACGAGTCGCCGTACCGGGTGGGGATCACCCAGGACATCAACCTCGTGGACCTGCCGGACTACCGGCCGCGCGGCGTCGTGGTGGTCCAGTACCCGCCGGACCGGCCGTGGCGGGTGCGCATCGTCAAGCGGCCGACGCCGGAGTGGGCGGAACGGGCGGCGTCGGCCCGCCCCGACGCGGTACCGGAGTCGGCGGCGCCCAAGGTGGTCGAGCCCCCGGAGGGCTGTGCCTTCGGCCTCTTCCTGCTCCTCGGCCTGCTGGCGGGCGCTGCGGCGGTGGTCCTGCTCTTCCGCGCGGAGCTCTTCGACGGGGACGGCACCGCGCAGCCGTCGTCGACCGGGCAGCCGTCCGTCTCCGTCACGTCGTCGACCGCGGTCGTCTCGTCGGCGCTCGGATCGGTCTCCCTGGGGCCGGGCCGGTCGTTCCTCGACCAGGGCGAGCTGGACCGGGCCCTCGGCACGCTCACCCAGGACGGGGACACCCGCCGGGCGCTCACCGTCGTCGTGCAGGAGCGCCTGTTGTCGGTCTTCTACGCGCCCGTCGGCACGCCGGCTTCGGGGCTCGACCCCCGCGAACTGCCCTACGCCCGGTTCCCCGCCCTGGTCGAGGAGGCCACCACCACCCTCGGCGTCCAGGCCCCGCGGACCTGGCAGGTCATCGCCGAAGGCCTCACCGGCTCCCCCGTCATCAGGGTCGTGGTGACCGGGTCCGACGGCACGGCGTCGCTGGAGGCGGACCGACAGGGCCGGGTGGTACGGCGCTCGCCCGCACGGTGAACCGCCCCGGGAGCGCACGGTTCGGCACGACGGGGGCACGGCAGGGGGTGTGGTCGGTGGCCGCCCCCGGAGCAGCAGGAGGAGAGTCGGATGGGATGGCACGGATACCTCGTGCTGTGGTGCGGTGTGTTCGTCGCGCTGGCGCTGGTCGGGTACGGGCGGTCGCTCGCCGGGGCGACCCGGGCGCAGCGGACGGTCCGGGCGCAGGGGCGGATCGAGCGGGTGGACGAGCCCCGGCACGGGAGCTCCCCGAGCGACGGGATCTCCGTGGTCGTCTCCTTCCGGGACCCGTCCACCGGGCAGGAGTTCACCGTCACCAACGACGGTGAGCACGGCGAGCGGATCAGCGTGGCCTGGACGGGCCGGGAGATCGGGGTCCACTACCCGCCCGGCCGCCCCCAGGCCTTCCAGTTCGTCAACCACCCCACCGAGGGCGAGCGCGGACTCGGCTGGCCGACCTTCGCGCTCTTCCTCGCCTACGCCGGTCCGGTCGTCGCCGTCGCGATCGACCGGGGCTGGCCGTGGGCCCTGCTGGGCTTCTGCGGGCCCTGGGCGCTCTCCGGGCTGTACCACCTGCCCGGGAACATCCGCGACCGGAAGGGCCGTCTCGCCCGGCTGGCCGGCATGGCGGCCGTGCCCGGCCGGGTGATCGCCGTGCTCCGGAGCGCCACCGTCGACGAGGACGGGTACACCACCACCCAGGTGGTACCGGTGGTCGCCTTCACCACCCTCGACGGCAGGTCCGTCACGGCCTACTGCGAGTCCGGGCTGGCGGACCCGACCCGGTCGCGGGGCCGGGACGTCACCGTCCACTACGCCCCCGACGACCCGGCGGTCTTCGTCCCGGACGTCGAGGCCGGACGCCGCTCCTGGCACTGGGACATGGCCGTCAACATCGTGGGCGTCCTGGTCATCGCGGCGGCCGCCGTGGTGGGAGCGGTCGCGCTGTGACCCGGGGGCCGGGGCCGTCCGGGCCGGGCACCGGCTCCTGCGGGCACCGTCAGGACCGCGGCGCGGCGCCCCGGACGCCCGGCGGTGCGCTGAGGACGCAGTCCCCGCACAGCCCGCCGGCCCGGTCCGGGGCGGCCCGGTAGATCAGGCAGCAGCTGCGCCGACGGAAGCGGGTGCCGTCCGCGGCCACCGTGCCGGCCCCGCGCAGCGGCGGCCGGTCCAGCAGGAGGGCAGCCAACTGCCGCGCCCGTCCGGCGAGTTGCGGAGCGCTGCGGACCACGGCCGCGGCCGCGCCGTTGACCGCCGAGGCCACGTTGCCCCAGCCGATCCGGGGCGGGACGCCGAACGCGGCGAAGGCCTCGGTCAGTTCCCGGACCGCGCCGTCCAGCACCTCCGCCGCGAACCGCTCGGCGAGTTCGGCCGGATCGGCGAGCGGGACGGCCGCCCGGGCCGGCAGCGACAGCGGGAACAGCCCGCCGGGGGTCGGCTGCCACCGGGCCTCCCGCAGGCCGTAGCCGAACAGCGCCCCGTCCAGCACGGCGACGCCGAACGCGGGCGAGAGCACCCGGGCGGCCAGGCCCAGGTGGGTCACCGAGGCCGCCACCCGCCGTTCGACCGCCTCGGGCGGCTGCCCTCCGGCGGCGGCGAGGTGGCCCCGGGCGCCGGCCACCCGCTCCGCCGACGCCGCCGGCCGGTCGAGCAGTTCGGCCATCGACCGCCAGGGCGCGACCGGTCCGTCGGTGCCGTGGGTCTCGAACGCGAAGAACGGCCCGAGGGCCGCGACGCGCTGCGGCGTCACGGCCCTCGGGGGCGTCGGGGAGGTCGGCGTCATGCCGCGCCGACCGGCTCGGGTCCGGCCTCGGCCGGGGCGGTGGCCTCGGCGCGGCTCCTGAGCAGGCGCTCGGCCATCGGCCCGAAGAGCAGGCCCAGCGTGCCCCACAGCAGCAGCTGCGCGGCCACCGAGTAGAAGCGGAACTCGAACAGGGTGTCCGCCGGGAAGCCCGGGTAGACGATGGCGCCCTTGTCGTCGGTCAACGGCAGCGGGGTCTCCGTCGCGTGGTGACCGAACTGCTGGACGTTGTCGGCGAGTTCACCGAGCGGGGGGAGCACCGCCATGACGATGCCGATCGCCACGGCGAAGGCGCCGGCCGCCAGCAGGGTGGCGTTCCAGTTCCCGAACCGGGCCTGGAGGCGCTTGCCGAGCCAGACCGCCAGGACGAGGAACACGATCGAGCAGACGACCATGCCCAGGTACAGGTTGCCGCGGTCCCGGATGGTCTCCGGGTGCCCGATGGCCGGCGGGTTGGCGGGGTACTTGATGAACGGGACGAAGTACAGGCCGAGGAAGCCGCCGAGCGCCACCAGCATCGCCAGGGTGCGCGGGCGGAGCCGGCCGGTGCGGCCCAGGCAGACGGTGTAGGCGATCGCGAACAGCGCGCCCATCGCCGTGCCGAACAGGATCATGCCGACGCCGATGCCGACGTTGGCCTGGACGGTGCGGCTGAAGATGTCCGGTCCGCCCATGTCCATCGGCAGTCCGGCGGCCTTGTCCAGCAGTCCCTGCGCGTCGTCGCGTCCGCTCTCGTACTCGATCGCCGCGTTGATCTGCGGCTCCGCGAAGATCCGGGCGAAGACGAAGGCGAGCAGGCCGGCCACTGCGCCGGCGAGGACGCCGCGCAGGATGAGTCTCTTCTCCATGTCGGGTGGTTCGCTGCTTCCGGTCGTCAGTGGCAGGGGAAGCCGAGGAAGTGCCGCGAGTCGTGGACGAACTCGTGGATGTGCATGTCCTTGCCGAACACGGAGTAGGCGCCCTGGTCGACGCCGATGAAGTAGTAGACGGCCAGCGCGATGAGAGCGGTGACGACGAGCCAGGCGACCGCCTTGGACGCCGGCACCACGACCGGGACGGGCAGGGCGGAGGGCCCGGGCATACTGGTGCTCACAGTTGAGCCTCCTTCGGGGATCGTGCGTCCCGTTCTCGTTGGGGCGGACGTGATGGCGTCGTATCTGACTCACGGGCCGCCCGGAGGAGGGCCCGCTCACAGTGGCGCGACCGTGCCGGAGTCCCACCGGCTTCCTTACGCCATCACTACGTCCGGTAGGTTAGGCCCGCCCCGGGGGGCCGTCAATCGCCCCGATCCGCCCGGGAGCCCAGCGTGCGGAAGGTCACGTCCCCGTCGCCGGACCGGTCCACGCCGTGCGCGCGGGCCCCGGACGCCGCAGGTCAGGGCGGTCCGCGGACGATCCGCCCGGCGGCATCCGGCAGAATCGCGGTATGCGGCAGATCATCGTCATCGGCATCGGTGCGGGCGACCCGGACCACCTCACCCTCCAAGCGGTCAAGGCCTTCGCCCGCACCGACGTCTTCCTCCTCCTCGACAAGAACCAGCAGCGCCAGGACCTGATGCACCTGCGCCGCCGGATGATCGAGGAGCACGGCCGGCCCGGCCACCGGGTGGTCGAGGTGCCGGACGCCGAGCGCGACCGCACCACCCCCGCCTACACCGAGGCGGTCCACGACTGGCGGCGCCGCCGGGCCGAGCTGGTCGGCCGGCTGGTCGCCGAGCACCTGGGCCCGGACGAGACCGGCGCGCTGCTGGTCTGGGGCGACCCGAGCCTCTACGACAGCGTGACCGCCGTCCTGGACGAGGTGCTGGCCACCGAGCCGGACGCCTTCGCGTACCGGGTCGTGCCCGGGATCAGCAGCGTCTCGGTGCTCGCCGCCCAGCACCGCACCACCCTCACCCGGGTCGGCCGACCGGTGCGGATCACCACCGCCCGCCGGCTGGCCGCCGAGGGCTTCGGCCCGGGCAGCGAGGACGCGGTGGTGATGCTGGACGGGCAGGCGGCCCTCACCGGCCTCGACCCCGAGGGCGTGCACGTGCACTACGGCGCCTACCTGGGCGGCCCGGACGAGATCCTGGTCTCCGGCCCGCTCGCCGAGGCCGCCCCGGAGATCGCCCGGCTGCGCGGGGAGGCCCGCGAGCGCAAGGGCTGGATCATGGACACCTACCTGCTGCGCCGTACCGAGGACTGACCGGCGGGCGACCGGGACGCGCGCAGGGCCGCCTCCAGCCGTACCGCGTCCGCGGTCGCCCGCACCTCGTGGACCCGCACCGCCCACGCCCCCTGGGCGGCGGCCAGCACGGCCGCCGCCGCGGTGGCGTCGTCCCGTTCCCGCGCCGGTCGCGGCTCGCCGGTGGCCGGGTCGGCCAGCAGGTCGCCGAGGAAGCGCTTGCGGGACGGGGCGACCAGCAGCGGGCGGTCCAGCACGGCCCAGGCGTCCAGGGCGGCGAGCAGCGCCAGGTCGTCCCCGCGCCCCTTGGCGAAGCCGAGGCCGGGGTCGACGATCAGCTGGGAGGGGTCGACCCCGGCGGACACCACGGCGTCCACCTGCCGCCCCACCTCGGCGACCACCTCCGCCACCACGTCCCGGTACCCGGCCAGCCGGTCCATCTCCGCGGACTGGCCCCGCCAGTGCATCACGACGAACGGCACCCCGGCCCGGGCGACCGCCTTGGCCATCCGGTCGTCGGCCCGCCCGCCGCTGACGTCGTTGACGATCCGGGCCCCGGCGTCCACCGCGGCCTCCGCCACCTCGGCCCGCATCGTGTCGATGCTCACCGCCACCCCCTGCCGGGCCAGTCCGCGCACCACCGGCAGCACCCGGGCGAGCTCCTCCTCGACCGGCACCCGCCGCGCGCCGGGCCGGGTCGACTCCCCACCCACGTCCACCAGGTCGGCGCCCTGGGCGACCAGCCCGAGCCCGTGCTCCACGGCCCGGCCGGGATCGAGCCAGCACCCCCCGTCCGAGAACGAGTCCGGGGTGACGTTGAGAATTCCCAGCACCGCGCACCGGCCCCAGTCGGGCAGGCCGGGGAGCGCGTACGAATGTCTTTCCATGCTCCTATTGTGCGGCCTCCGAGCGACTCCCCGAACCGCCCCGGATATCCTTTCCGGACATTCCCGTATCACACTGTGGACTTCCGCCGACACCATTCCGGCCGAGCGGCTACTGTCCTGCCATGACACTCGGGACACCCTCCACGCGCACCGACCGGGCGGCCACCGTCCGCGATCTCCTTGCCACCGGAAAGCGGTCCTACTCGTTCGAATTCATGCCACCCCGGAGCGCCGCGGCGGAGGCCGGACTGTGGAATGCGATCCGCCGGCTGGAGGCCCTCTCCCCCACCTTCGTCTCGGTGACCTACGGCGCCGGCGGCTCCACCCGGGAGCGGACGGTGAACATCACCGGCCGCATCGCCCAGGAGACGACGCTCACCCCGACCGCCCACCTGACCGCCGTCGACCACAGCGTCGCCGAGCTCCGGAACATCCTCGGCCACTACGCCGACCAGGGCGTGCGCAACATCCTGGCGCTGCGCGGCGACCCGCCGGGCGACCCGCTGGGCGAGTGGACCCGCCACCCGGAGGGGGTGGAGTACGCCGCCGACCTGGTGCGGCTGATCAAGGAGTCCGGGGACTTCTGCGTCGGCGTGGCCGCGTTCCCGGAAATGCACCCGAGGTCCGCGGACTGGGATTCGGAAATCCGCCACTTCCTCACGAAGTGGCGCGCCGGGGCCGACTACGCGATCACCCAGATGTTCTTCGAGGTGGACAGCTACCTCCGATTCCGGGACCGCCTGGCGAGCGCCGGCTGTGACATTCCGGTAATTCCGGAAATCATGCCGGTGACCACGATCCGGTCGCTCCGGCGCATCCCCACGCTGAGCACCGCGAACATTCCGGCGGAATTCTCCGCGCGCATGTCCGCCCACCAGGACGACCCGGCCGCGGTCCGGGCGATCGGCATCGAGCAGGCCACCGGAATGTGCCGTCGGCTGCTGGCCGAAGGCGCCCCCGGGCTGCACTTCATGACCATGAACTTCTCCACCGTCACCACCGAGATCCACCAGCAGCTCGGCCTGTAGCCGACCGGCGGACCGGACGGGGCGGGCGCGGCCGAACGGCCCGCGCCCGCCCCGTCCGCACGCTCAGCCGGCCAGTTCGGCCCGCAGGTGACGGGCCGCGCCGACCAGGCTGTCCAGCGAGGCGCGGGTCTCGGTCCAGCCGCGGGTCTTCAGGCCGCAGTCCGGGTTGACCCAGAGCCGCTCGGCCGGGATCGCCGCCAGGCCCGCGCGCAGCAGGGTGACGGCCTCCTCGGTGCTCGGGACGCGCGGGGAGTGGATGTCCCACACACCCGGGCCGACCTCGCGCGGGTAGCCGGCCCCGGCGAGCTCACCGGCGACCTCCATGTGCGAACGGGTCGCCTCCAGCGAGATGACGTCCGCGTCGAGCTCGTCGATCGCGGTCATGATCGCGCCGAACTCGGCGTAGCACATGTGGGTGTGGATCTGGGTGTCCGCCCGGACGCCGGAGGTGGCGAGCCGGAAGGACTCGGTGGCCCAGTCCAGGTAGGCCGGGCGGGCGTCGGCCCGCAGCGGCAGGGTCTCGCGCAGGGCCGGCTCGTCGACCTGGACGACGGCGGCACCGGCCTCCTCCAGGTCGGTGACCTCGTCGCGCAGGGCGAGGGCGACCTGCCGGGCGGTCTCGCCGAGCGGCTGGTCGTCGCGGACGAAGGACCAGGCGAGCATGGTGACCGGGCCGGTGAGCATGCCCTTGACCGGACGGTCGGTGAGGCTCTGGGCGTAGCGGAACCAGTCCACGGTCATCGGGTGCGGGCGGGAGATGTCCCCGGCGAGCACCGGCGGCCGCACGTAGCGGGTGCCGTAGGACTGCACCCAGCCGTGCCGGGTGGCCAGGTAGCCGGTGAGCTGCTCGGCGAAGTACTGGACCATGTCGTTGCGCTCGGGCTCGCCGTGCACCAGGACGTCCAGACCGGCCTTCTCCTGGAAGGCGATCACCTCGCGGACCTCGGCCTCGATCCGCTCCCGGTAGCCGGCCTGGTCGATCCGGCCGGCCGTCAGGTCGGCGCGGGCGACCCGCAGCTCGGTGGTCTGCGGGAAGGACCCGATGGTGGTGGTCGGCAGCAGCGGCAGGCCGAGCCGGGCGCGCTGGGCCTCGGCCCGCTGCGGGTAGGCCTGGGCGCGGCGGGCGTCGGCCTCGGTGACGGCGGCGGTGCGGGCGCGCACCGCCGGGTCGTGGGTGATCGGCGAGTTGGCGCGCGAGGCCAGGTCGGCGCGGTTGGCGGCGAGTTCGGCGGTGACCGCGCCGGTGCCCTCCCGCAGGCCGCGGGCCAGCAGGGCGGTCTCGACGGCCTTCTGCTGGGCGAAGGCGAGCCAGCGGGCGATCTGCGGGTCGATGTCGCGCTCGGCGGCGGCGTCGATCGGCACGTGCAGCAGGGAGCAGGACGGGGCGACGTCGACCCGGTCGGCCAGGCCGAGCAGGGTCGCCAGGGTGGCCAGCGACTTCTCCAGGTCGTTGATCCAGATGTTGCGGCCGTCGACCACGCCCGCGACCAGTCGCTTGCCGGGCAGGCCCCCGGCCGCGGCCAGGTCGTCCAGGTTGCCCGCGGCCGGGCCGGTGAAGTCCAGCGCCAGGCCCTCGACGGGGGCCTTGGCGAGCACCGGCAGGGCGTCGCCCAGGCGGTCGAAGTAGCTCGCCACCAGCAGCTTGGGCCGGTCGGTGAGGGCGCCGAGCTCGCGGTAGACGCGGGCGGCGGCGTTCAGTTCGGCCGGGGTGCGGTCCTGCACCAGGGCGGGTTCGTCCAGCTGCACCCACTCGGCGCCGGCGGCCTTGAGCGCGGCCAGCAGCTCGGCGTAGACCGGCAGCAGCCGGTCCAGCAGGGTGATCGGCTGGAAGTCCTCGGCCACCCCGGGGGCGGGCTTGGCGAGCAGCAGGTAGGTGACCGGGCCGACCAGCACCGGCCGGGCGGTGTGGCCGAGCGCGAGCGCCTCGCGCAGCTCGCCGACCGGCTTGGCCGGGTTCGCCGCGAAGGCGGTGTCCGGGCCCAACTCCGGGACGAGGTAGTGGTAGTTGGTGTCGAACCACTTGGTCATCTCGAGCGGCGCGACATCCTGGTTGCCGCGGGCCATCGCGAAGTAGCCGTCCAGCGGGTCGGCGTCGACGGCGTCCCGGTGCCGGGCCGGGATCGCCCCGACGGCCACCGAGGCGTCCAACACGTGGTCGTAGAACGAGAAGTCGCCGGTCGGTACCTCGCCGATGCCCGCCTCGACGAGCGCGGCCCAGTTCTCCCTGCGCAGTTCGGCGGCGGTCTGCTGGAGCGACTCGGCCGTGACCGCGCCCTTCCAGTAGCCCTCGATCGCCTTCTTCAGTTCCCGGTTACGACCCTGGCGGGGGTAACCGTAAGCGGTGGCCACGGTCGCCGCGGCTGCGGACTTCGCTGTCAAGGGACTCTCCTTCGCGAGCCTGATTCCTCATGGTCCCGGGGACGGCACGGGGGCGCGAAGGGATGACGTACCGCACGGACGACCGTGCACGGGCACGGCTCCGCCTGGTATGTACGCCGACCCGCCCTCGAGGTCACCGGATGGCCGCGCGCGAACTCGGTCGCGCACGGACAGCGGGCAGGTCTTCGGACTCGCGGGCACGACCGACCTCCGTGGAGACGAAGGGCGGACACCTAGTGGCCGTCGCTTCCCAGACCCGTCCCGGGTCCAGTGCGTATGACGGCGGTCGTTCCCGCTCACCGCTGCGGGGCAGTCCCGGACTGGCCGTGTGAAAGGCGTCACCGGGTTCCCTCTTACGACGCCCCGTCTGGCGGACGGGGCGAACCAGCTGTACGGGCAAGCCTAGAGGCAATCTCCTGGAGCCGGGCCAGTGAATCACTCGATCGTCCGCATGGTGAGACGACGTCAGCGCGGCGGCGCTTCGCCCCCGAAGTCCCGGTTTTGCCTTATTGCAACCTCTTCGCAGCTGCAAACGCTTGTCGACCGAACGAGCGAGCCCCTACGGTGTTCCCCGCGTTCCCCGGGGGGCGCCCCCATCGAGGAACCGGAAAGGCCCGCACGCATGACCCTCACCGAAGAACCCCCGTCGTCCTCCCTGCCGCTGCCGCCCCGTTGGCAGCGCGGGGACACCGTCCGCACCGCCGCCCTGCTCGGCGTGATCGTCGCCATGCACGTGGTCGCCTTCGGCATGCTGTTCCTGCTGGTCGCGCCGAACCACTACACCATCGGCACCCAGACCTTCGGCGTCGGGCTCGGCATCACCGCCTACACCCTCGGCATGCGGCACGCCTTCGACGCCGACCACATCGCCGCGATCGACAACACCACCCGCAAGCTGATGGCCGACGGCCAGCGGCCGGTGTCGGTCGGCTTCTGGTTCGCGCTCGGCCACTCCACCATCGTCATGGCGATGGCCGCCCTGGTCGCCGGCGGCGCCCAGATCGTCGGCACCCTGGTGGACGACCAGTCCGCCACCCACCAGTGGCTGGGCGTCATCGGCACCAGCGTCTCCGGCACCTTCCTCTACCTGATCGCCGCGCTCAACCTGTTCGCACTGGCCGGCATCTACCGGGTGTACAAGGCCATGCGGGCCGGGCAGTACGACGAGAAGCAGTTGGAGAAGCACCTCGACGAGCGCGGCTTCATGAACCGCATCCTCGGCAGGCTCACCAAGTCCATCCGCCGCCCCGGCCAGATGTACCCGGTCGGAGTGCTGTTCGGCCTCGGCTTCGACACCGCCACCGAGGTCGCCCTGATGGCCATGGCCGGTTCCGGCGCCGCCTCCGGCCTGCCCTGGTACGCCATCATCTGCCTGCCGCTGCTGTTCGCCTGCGGCATGAGCCTGTTCGACACCCTCGACGGCACCTTCATGAACTTCGCCTACCACTGGGCGTTCTCCAACCCGGTCCGCAAGGTCTACTACAACCTCACCATCACCGGCCTCTCCATCGCGGTCGCCTTCGTCATCGGCACCATCGAGCTGGTCAGCGTGCTGCACGAGAAGCTCGACCTGACCGACCCGGTCACCGGCTGGATCTCCGACATCAGCCTGGACAACGTCGGCTACCTGCTGGTCGCCATGTTCGTGGTGGTCTGGGCCTGCGCCCTGGCCTACTGGCGCTTCAGCAACGTCGAGCGGCGCTGGGCCGCCCGGGTCGACGCCCAGGACTGACCCACGCGCAGGCACGGCGAACGGGCCCGGCGGACTTCCTGTCCGCCGGGCCCGCGGCGTTCCCGGTCAGCGCCGCTCCAGCCGGGTCCCGCTGCGCAGGGTGATCGACATCAGGTCGCTGGGGCCGTCGAGTTCCAGCCGGTGCCAGCGGCCGCGCGGGACGACCACGGCGTTGCCCGCCCCCAGCCGGACCGTCTCCTCCTCGGCGCCGTCCTCGACCGGCCGGAAGAACACCCGGACACCGCCGGCCAGGCAGCACACCGCCTCGTCCGCCTCCGGGTGCATCTCCCAGTGGTCGGCGTGGACGTCGGCGTCGGTCTCCACGTGGAAGGTCGCCAGGTGCCAGGTGCCGGGGTCGCCGTCGACCGTCCGGCGCCCGGCGGCCCGGACCCCGCCGTCGGTCCGGATGTGCAGCGCCGCGGCGAACAGGTCGACGGCGGCGATCGGGGTGGTGGTCATGAGCGGGTTCCTTCCGGTCGGGATGCGGTGCGGGGTCCCCCGAGGCAGTTTCTATACGCGTAAGGAAACTACCTCCGGAGGCTCACCGCTGTCGAGCCGCCCGTACCCGGCGGGGCATGATGAGCGCATGCAGCAGCCCTCCCCCGCCCCCCGCAGGGCCCCCGGCCGGCCTCCCCGCATCTCCCGGGAGGAGGTCGTCGGGACGGCCCGGCGGATCGTGGCCGAGGAGGGCGTCGGGAAACTGACGATGCGCCGCCTGGCCACCGACATCGGCAGTACGCCGATGGCGCTCTACCACCACGTCCGCAACAAGGAGGAGCTGCTCGTCCTGCTGCTGGACGACTACGCCGCCCGCACCCTCCGGCCCGTCGAGCTGCCCGCCGACCCGCGCGAACGGGTCCTCGCCGCGGCCGCCGCGATCCACGACGCGCTCGCCGCCTGCCCCTGGATCGTCGAAGTGCTGGCCGCCGACGACCTGTTCTCCACCCACGCGCTCTGGTTCGTCGAGCGGATCGTCGACGGGCTGGTCGACTGCGGCCTGACCCCGGAGCGCGCCGTCCAGGGCTACCGGGCGATCTGGTACTACACCGCCGGGGAGATCGTGGTCCGCACGACCGCCGCCCGGCGCCGGGCCGACGACGACCGCCCGACCTACCGGGAGCAGGTCTTCACCGGCCTCGACCCGGCCCGGCACCCCCGCCTCGCCCAGGTCGCCGACCACTGGGAGGACCTCACCGCCCGGGACACCTACCGCGACGGGCTGCGCGCCCTGGTCGCCGGCCTGCTCGCCGCGGGCTGAACCGCCCCCGGCCGGACGCCCGGGCCCGCACGCCCGACCGGCCCCGCCGACGACGGGCCGCCACCGGCGCCCCGGGAGGCGCCGACCCCGGCCACCGCCGATACTGGGGCGGCGACCCGAGGCGAGCCCGGCGGCCGGTAGCGGCCGCGGCCCGGCGCCGCCGAACCCGAGGAGCGTGCCGTGACCGGACCCTCCGTACCCGAATCAGCCACCGGCCCCGTCGTGGTCGGCTTCGACGGCTCCCCCGAGAGCCTGACCGCCACCGAGTGGGCCGCCCACGAGGCACGGCGCCGCGGCGTCCCGCTGGAAGTGCTGGAGGCCCGGCCGGCGCACGGGCGGGACGCGGCCGTCAGCGACCAGGCCCACCAGCGGGCCCTGGCCCACCTCGCCGAGCGCGAGTCCGCGCTGCGCGTCCTGGCGCCCGAGGTCCCGGTCTCCTCCACCCCGGTGTCCGCCGACCCGGTCGAGGCCCTGGAGGCCGCCTCGCAGCACGCCGCCCTGCTGGTGCTCGGCTCGCGCGGACTGGGCGCCCTGCGCGGCTTCCTGGTCGGGTCGGTCAGCCAGGAGGTGCTGCGCCGCTCCGCCTGCCCGGTGGTGCTGGTCCGCGCCCGGGAGGACGAACCGGCCGGCCCGGTCACCGTCGGCATCGACCTGGCCCACCCCACCGACCACGTGCTGGGCTTCGCCTTCCGGGCCGCCGCCCTGCGCGCGGCCCCGCTGCGCGTCGTCCACGTCTGGTCCCCGCCGGCCGGCAGCGAGTACATGGCCTTCGACGCCATCGGCGGGCTGGAGGGCGAGCTGGCCGGCGTCGAGTGGAACGGCCTCGCCGAGACCCTGGACCCCTGGCGGACCCGCTACCCGGACGTCGGGGTGAGCGCCGACCTGGTGCGCGGCAAGCCCACCGTCGACCTCGTCGACGCGGCCTCGGCCGCCTCCCTCCTCGTCATCGGCCGCCGGCTGCGCCACCTGCCGCTGCGCCACCACCACCTGGGCCCGGTCGCCCACGCCGCGATCCACCACGTGCACTGCCCGGTCGCCGTCGTCCCCTACGGCTGACGGGCCCGGGCCCCGCGGGCGCGGCCGGGGCCCCCGCGGGGATCAGCCCAGGAGCTTCGCCAGCACCCGGTCGAGCGCGCGGATGTCCTCCGCCGGCAGCGCGAGCAGGGCGTCCGGCGGGGTGGTGAGGATTCCGGTGGCCAGCGCCGCCTTCGCCTCGCCCTCCTCGGTGAGGTGGACCAGCTTGGAGCGCCGGTCGGCGGGGTTGGTGATGCGCTCGGCCAGGCCGCGCCGCACCAGGTCGTCCACGATCACGGTGGTGTACGGCGGGTCGGCGGTCAGGCGTTCGGCCAGTTCCCGCAGGGTGATCGGGCCGGCGGCGAGGCGGCGCAGGGCCCGGACCCGGCCGAAGCTCATGCCGAGGGCGTCGGCGACGGCCTTGCGGCGGTTGTGGCGCTCCAGCACGAGCACGTTCATCCCCTGCCAGACCCGGCCCGCCAGCTCGGGGTCGGCCGCACCCGCCTCCGGGTGTCCGCCGGTGTGGGGGGCGTCCATCAGGCGTCCACCTTCTCCTTCGCCGTCCTGGTTCCGGCGCCGACCTCCTCGGCGGCGAGCCGCGCCGCCGTGCGCTCGGCCGTCGCCCGGGCCCAGCGGCCGGAAGTGAGCGTACCGGCGACCAGCACGGCGACGCCGCAACCGGCGATGATCCACCAGGCCGTCCGGGCCGCCCCGACGAAGGCCGCCGGGCCGGCGTCGGCCGCGCCGGCCATCAGGGCGCCGATCACGGCCACGCCCAGCGACTGGCCGACCTGCCGGCTGGTGGAGGCGACGGCCGCCGCCACGCCCGCCTGCGCACGCGGCATCCCCGACACGGCGGTGTTCGTGATGGGCGCGTTGACCAGGCCGAAGCCGATGCCGAAGAGCAGGAAGGCGAGCACGAGCAGGCCGGTCGGCAGGTGCTCGGAGTAGCCGACCGCCTGGAGCACGGCGCTCGCGCTCAGGGCCGTCCCGGCCAGCAGCAGCGGGGTGCGCGGCCCCCGGGCGGCCACCATCCGGCCGGACAACGGCCCCGTCACGAGCGCCATGACGGCCATCGGCAGCATGAACAGCCCCGCGTGCAGCGGGTCGAGCCGCCGGACGTCCTGGAGGTAGAGGGAGCTGACGAACAGGAAGCCGCCGAGTCCGGCGAAGGCGGCGACCGCGATCACGGTGGCCCCCGCGAAGGGCGCGGAGCGGAAGAACCGGAGGTCGATCAGCGGGTCCGTGCGCCGGGGCTCGTACCTGAGCAGGCCCAGCAGCGCGACCACGGCCAGCGCCGCGCAGCCGAGCACCACGGGCGAGGTCCAGCCGCGCTGCGGCGACTCGATGATCGCGTAGGTGAGCCCGGCGAGCAGCACCACGACCAGCAGCTGGCCGACCGGGTCCGCCCGGCGCGGGCGGGCCGCCCGCGACTCCGGGACGTACCGGCCGGTCAGGAAGAGCGCGGCGAGCCCGACCGGGACGTTGATCCAGAAGATCGCGCGCCAGCCGGCCGACTCCACCAGCGCCCCGCCGATGAGGGGCCCGGCCGCCATGCTGATGCCCACGACACCGCCCCAGACGCCTATCGCCTTGGCGCGTTGGCGGGAGTCGGTGAAGGTGTTGCTGATGATCGACATGGCGACGGGGTTGAGCATCGATCCGCCGACCGCCTGGAGCATCCGCGCCGCGATCAGCCAGCCGAGCCCGGGGGCCAGGCTGCACAGCAGGGACGCCGCGCTGAACACCACCAGCCCGATCCGGAACACCCGGCGCCGCCCGATCCGGTCGGCGGTCGAGCCGGAGAGCATCAGCAGGCTCGCCAGCACCAGGGTGTAGGCGTCGATCGTCCACTGCAGCCCGGACACCGAGGTGTGCAGGTCGCTCCGGATGGCGGGCAGGGCCACGTTCAGGATGGTGACGTCGAGGCTGACCATCAGCAGGCTCAGACAGCAGATGGCGAGCACGAGCCACGGCCGTGGCCGGGCGTCGGACATGAGGGCGCTCCCAGGATTGATTGTGTTGCTGTCATCATTGTGTCCCTACAACTAAACCGGCGGCAACCCTCCCCCGGGAGGGCCGAGGCGCCCGCGCCCCGACCGCACGTCCGGAAGTGCCCTCCTCCTCCGGGCGAACTCCCGATATAACGGGGGCGAAGGGAACCGAGGAGGCATCAGGATGCAGGCGAGGAAGCCGCAGGAGACGGCCGGCCGCCCCCGGCAGGAGGCGGGCGCGACCCGGCGGGCCGCCACCCGGGTGGGGCCGGGGGCAGGAGTCGGGTCCCCGGGGACCGCGACCGACCTGCAGCGCACGGTCGGCAACGCGGCGACGGGGCGGATGATCGCGGACCGCCGGGGCCGCGCCGGTGCGGCGGTCCAGCGGGTGCCGGACCCTCCGGCCGCCAGGCAGGTGCGGCCCGAGTTGACCGTGCACAACGTGGCGGCCCGCAGCACGGCCGGCACCTTCGACGGGGAGCGGGTCACGCCCGGCCCCCGGGCCGGCATCCTCCGGAGGATCGTGTGGCAGGACCACCTGGCCGCCATCTCGGAGGTGTGCAGGAAGCACAAGTACACCATCGCCGTGCGCGAGACCGGCGTGTACTCGATCAAGCGGATCGGGGAGGGGGCCAAGGCCAAGCCGCACACCATCCTGGAGAAGTCGATCAAGCCCGGCTCGGTCGAGAAGAAGTACCAGGCCGACGAGGCGGAGCGCGTCCTGAACTGGCTGAAGGACAACGACCTGAGCGGCTTCGTCGGCCACTGGGGCCCGGCCGGCCTGCTCGGTGTGCGGATCGACAACCCGCCCGGCGGTCTGCACCCCGACATCGTGCACACCGGCACCGGGGGCGAACCGTACGTGCCGATCGACATGACCGTGGAGGGCGGCGGCGAGGCGCTGGAGCTCCTGAAGGCCGACCCCCGGTGGAAGCAGTACCTCTACACCGGGGACTACGACCTGCACGAGGCGTACTCCGCCCAGGGCGGCACGAGCGGCGGCCAGATCCCGGAGGCCACCCGGGAGAAGGTCGACCTGCTGAACCGGCTGAACGCCGGGATCGGGAAGAACGCCCACCGGGAGCCGGTGGCGCGCACCGGCAGCGTGGCGCTGGAGCACGGCCGGGTGCACAAGCAGGAGGGCTCCGACCACGCCATGTTCCAGCACGGCGACCAGGCCACCTACCGGATGAACCAGTACCTGGAGTCGGAGGTGGCCCGGCACGCGACCCAGCTGATCCGCGCGGTGGCCACGGAGTCGGACGAGCCGCTGGCCTGGTGCCGGATGGGCCAGTGGTACGTGACCAGGGACAAGCGGGAGCACGCGCTGCTGCGGGAGGCCTGGGGCCTGAAGGTGCCCCACACCTGGGGCGACGCCGAGGTGGACCGCACCGAAGCCGGCGGCTACCACACGACCCGGTACACCGGCTGACCCGCCGTCGCCGAGCACCGAGGCCCCCCTGGACGCAGCGCGCTCAGGGGGGCCTCCTACGATCGGTTGGCATTCCCCGGCGGGCGCGCGGCACCCCGTGTGCCCGCCGGCCCACGCCCGGCACGACACGACGGCCCCACCGACGGCGATGGGGCCGTGCACCGAGGAGGAACCTCCATGCAAGCCCGGAAGATCGGCGCGGCCGCCGCGACCGCGGTGGCGGTGCTCGCCGCCCGCGACCTCCTGCAGAAGAAGCACGCGCTGCTGCGGAACTTCCCGGTGCTCGGGCACGCCCGGTACCTCCTGGAGACGATCGGCCCCGAGCTGCGGCAGTACATCGTGACCTCCAACGAGGAGGAGCGCCCGTTCAGCCGCGACCAGCGCACCTGGATCTACGCCTCGGCCAAGGAGCAGAACAACTACTTCGGCTTCGGCACCGAGCTCGACGTCGAGCACGTCCAGGGGCACGCCTACGTCAAGCAGCGCACCTTCGCCGGCACCCTGCCCGACCTCCACGACCCGCAGTCCCCGCTGCCCTCGGCCAAGGTGCTGGGCGGGCCGCGCGGCCGGGCCGGGGCGTTCCGGCCGGCGAGCGTCGTGAACATCTCGGCGATGAGCTTCGGCTCGCTCTCCGGCGCCGCCATCACCGCCCTGAACAAGGGCGCGGCGGAGGCCGGCACGATGCACAACACCGGCGAGGGCGGCCTCTCCCCCCACCACCGCCAGGGCGGCGACCTCGTCCTCCAGCTCGGCACCTCGTACTTCGGCTGCCGCAACGAGGACGGCTCCTTCGACCTCGCCAAGCTGAAGGAGGTCGTCGCCGGGGCGCCCGTCAAGGCGATCGAGATCAAGCTCTCCCAGGGCGCCAAGCCCGGGCTGGGCGGGATGCTGCCGGGCGCGAAGGTGACGCCGGAGATCGCCGCGATCCGCGGCATCCCGGTCGGCCGGGACTGCGCCTCGCCGTCCCGGCACTCCGCGTTCGGGGACGTCGACTCGATGCTGGACTTCGTCGAGCTGCTGGCCGCCGAGACCGGTCTGCCGGTCGGAGTCAAGAGCGCGGTCGGCGAGCTGGGCTTCTGGCAGGAGCTGGCCGCCCGGATGGCGCGCGGCGACCGGGGCGTCGACTTCGTGACCGTCGACGGCGGCGAGGGCGGCACGGGCGCGGCGCCGCGGATGTTCGCCGACTCGGTGTCGCTGCCGTTCCGGATGGGCTTCTCCCGGGTCTACGGCACCTTCGCCGAGCTGGGCCTGACCGACGAGCTGACCTTCATCGGCTCGGGCAAGCTCGGACTGCCCGAGAACGCCGCGGTCGCCTTCGCCCTGGGCGTCGACATGATCAACGTGGCCCGCGAGGCGATGCTGTCGATCGGCTGCATCCAGGCGCAGAAGTGCCACACCGACAAGTGCCCCACCGGCATCGCCACCCAGAACCCGTGGCTGGCCCGCGGCCTGGACCCGGCCTCCAAGTCCACCCGGGCCGCCGTCTACCTGCGCACCCTGCGCAAGGAGCTGCTCAAGGTCTCCGCGGCCGTCGGCGTCGCCCACCCGGGCCTGATCACGCCCGACGACGTCGAGATCCTCAACGGCGACTACGAGGCCCGCACCCTGGCCGGCGTGTACGGCTACAAGGAGGGCTGGGGCGAGCTCGGCCCGGAGCTCGCCGCCGGGATCACCGCCCTGATGACCGCCGGGCCGGCCGCCTGACCGGACCGAGCGGCGCCTGTCGCGGCCTTCCGTGCCCCGGGGCCCGTCTCCCGGATCCTCGCCGGATCCGGGAGGCGGGCCCTACGCGCGGAAGGCCGCGATCAGTTTGTCGGCGAGGCGGTCGAGGTGGTCGGGGGCGGTCGGGGTGTGGACGACCGCGAGGCGCCAGTAGAGCGGGCCGGCGAGCAGGTCGAGGGCGGTCCCGCGGTCCAGGTCGGCGGGGAGTTCGCCGCGGTCGACGGCCCGCTCCAGGAGCTCGACGGCCTTGCCCCGGCGGGTGTCGCGGACGGCGCTGAACAGCGCCTCGGCCAGTTCCGGGGTGCGGTGCCCCTCGGCGATCAGGTCGGGGATGATCCGGGCGGGCAGCGGTCGGCGCAGGGCGTCGGCGACATCGGTGAGGAAGGCGAGCACGTCGCCGCGCAGGGTGCCGGTGTCGGCGGGCCCGGAGGCGTCGACGGCGACGGCGGAGACCAGGTCGACCGTCATCTCCAGCTTGGACGACCAGCGGCGGTAGATCGCCGCCTTGCCCGCCCCGGCCCGCTTGGCCACCGCCTCCAGGGAGAGCCGGGCGTAGCCGGTCGCCGCCAGTTCCTCGAAGAACGCGGCGGCGATCGCCTCGGTCACCGAGTCCTGGAGCACGGGCCCGCCGGGGAGCCTGCGCCCGGACGGGCGGTCGGGGGCGGCGGGCGTCGGCGGCTGGGGTGCGGGGGTTCTGGGCATGCCCCGAACCTACCTCAGACGGAACGGTTGCGTCTCGACTGGGCGAGGTCTATCGTCGAACCCGAAGGCGAGACGGAACGGTTCCGTCTCGACAAACGGTCTGGGGTGCACCATGCGATTCCTGTACGAGGACGAGTCCTTCTCCTTCGAGGCGCTGCGCGCGGCCGGCTTCGCCAACGACGGCGGCTCCGACCTGGGCGAGGTCCTGACCACCCTCCGCAACGTCCCCGAGGGTGACGAGGACGCCTGGCTGCGCGAGTGGAAGCGGACCGCCCAGCGCGTCCACGCCATCGGGTCCGCCGCACTGGCCGCCGGCCACCGGGTCAGCGCCCGCGAGGCCCTGCTGCGCGCCTCGAACTACTACCGCACCGCCGAGTTCTACCGCCGCGACGACCCGGCCCACGACCCCGAGGTCAAGGCGCTCTCCACCGCCTCCCGGGAAACCTTCGCGACCGCCTCGACGCTGCTGGACACCCCCGTCGAGGCGGTCCGGATCCCGTACCAGGACACCACCCTGCCCGGCTACCTCTTCCTGGTCGACGACTCCGGGCTCCCCCGCCCCACCGTGGTCTTCACCAGCGGCTTCGACTCCACCCTGGAGGAGGCCTGGTTCGTGGTCGGCGCGGCCGCGATCCGCCGCGGCTACAACGTGCTGGCCTACGACGGGCCCGGCCAGGGTGCCGCGCTGCGCGAGCAGGGACTCACCTTCCGCCCCGACTGGGAGGCCGTGGTCACCCCGGTGATCGACTACGCGCTCACCCGCAGCGAGATCGACCCCGGCCGGATCGCCCTGCTCGGCTACAGCCTCGGCGGCTACCTCACCGCCCGCGCCGCCGCCCACGAGCACCGGCTGGCGGCCCTGGTCCTGAACGACGGCCTGTTCGACTACCACGACGCCCACACCCGGATGATGCCGCCGTTCCTGCGGGACTGGGTCGAGAGCGGGCGCGACGACCTCGCCGTCCCCGTCCTGGAGCTGCTGAAGCAGGTCAGCACCCAGCTCCGCTGGGCGCTGCGCAACGGGGTGTGGACCTTCGGGGCCACCTCCGCCCCGGACTACATCCGCCGCACCGCCGAGTACACCCTCACCGGGATCGCCCAGCTCATCGACTGCCCCACCCTGATCCTGGACGCCGAGGACGACCAGTTCTTCCGGGGCGAGCCCCAGCGCGTCCGGGCCGCACTGACCTGCCCGAACACCCTGGTCACCCTCCCCGAGGCCGAGGGCGCGGGCGAGCACTGCCACATGGGGGCGATGGCGCGGTTCCAGCAGGTCACCTTCGACTGGCTGGACACCACCCTCAGCCCGACCGCCTGACCCGGCGCCACGTCCGGGTGGAGAGCAGACGGTGGCCGGGCACCCGGCCGCCGTCTCCACCCGCCTCCATCCCCGGGTGGAGACCGGGAAGCTCCACCCGCGCGCCTATGACACGGTGTCAGGCCGGGCGCCAGGCTTGGCCGCAGAGCACGGCGCGGCCCCGCCCGGGGGCTACGCGTGCGGACGCGGAGGAGTGCCGGAAGGTGCGCGTGCACACGGTGAAGAGATGGGCGGCGACGGCCGCGGCCACGCTGCTGGCGCTGGCCCCGACGATCGGCACGGCGCAGGCCCAGGGGGCCCAGGGCCCCGGCCCGGACGGGCGCGGCTGCCGCGCCGTGACCTCGCTGGGCCGGGTGGCGGGGGTGGCGCAGGACGGCCGCTGCGCCTTCCTCGGGATCCCGTACGCGGCGGCGCCGACCGGCGCGAACCGGTTCCGGCCGCCGCAGCCGGCCGCGCCCTGGCGGGGCACCCTGGCCGCCACCGAGGCCAAGCCGGGCTGCCCGGAGGACCTGAGCGCCGGCGGCGAGGGCGTGGAGGACTGCCTCCACCTGAACGTGTGGGCACCGCGCACCGGCGGCGGGCACCGGCCGGTGATGGTGTTCCTGCACGGCGGGGCGGACCAACTGGGCAGCGCCGAGGAGGCGGTGTTCGACGGCGGCCGGCTGGCCGTGCGCGGTGACGCGGTGGTGGTGAACCTGGACTACCGGCTCGGCATCCTGGGCTGGACCGAACTCGGCGGGCTGGACCCGGCCTACGCGGGGTCGGGCAACAACGGCCTGCGCGACGAGCAGGCGGCCCTGGAGTGGGTCGGCCGGCACATCGCCGCCTTCGGCGGGGACCCGGCGGACGTCACCGTCTTCGGGCAGTCGGCGGGCGCCATCTCGATCAGCGCGCTGCTGGCCGGGGACCACCCGGAGCGGCTGTTCCGGCGGGCGATCATCGAGAGCGGGCCGGGCTACCTGGTGCACACCGCGGGCTCCGCCCAGCGCGCCGCCGCGCACGTCCTCGCGACCGGCGGCATCCACGCGGTCGCCGACCTCGACCGGCTGACCACCCGCCAGGTCCTGGACCTCCAGGAACAGGCCCAGGGCGGGCTGTCCGGGCCGGCCGCGGCCGTGTTCTTCGGGCCGTACATCGACGGCGCACTGGTGCCCGGCCCGGTGGTGGACCGGATCGCGGCCGGCAGCGCCCGCCACGTCGACGTGATGACCGGCACCAACGAGAACGAGACCGACTACTGGGCGCTGTTCAACCCCGCGGTGCTGAACCTGCCGCTGAGCGCCTACCGGACCCTGCCCGCCGTGCTCGCCGACCGCAAGCAGCAGATGTACGACCACTACGCGGCGAACCGGCCGGGGCTCGCGGAGGGCCGGGTGGTCAACGCCATGCTCACCGACCAGACCGAGCGGGTGCCCACCCTGCGGCTCGCCGAGGCGCAGTCCCACTGGCGGCCCACCTTCGTGTACCAGTTCGACTGGCACGTGCCCTACCAGGACGGACTGCCGGCCGCGCAGAACCTCGGGGCCGCCCACACCCTGGAACTGCCGTTCGTCTTCGGCGGCCTGGACCTGAGCGCGTTCCCGCGCGGCGCGCAGACCGTCGCCGAGCAGCGGCCCGCGCTGGCCCGGCTGTCCGACCGGATGATGGGCGCCTGGACGGACTTCGCCCGCCGGGGCGAGCCGGGCTGGCCGGAGTACACCGCGGACGACCGGGCGACCCGGATCTGGGACCTCGAACCGAGCGTCCGGTACGCGCCGCACGAGGACGAGCGCGCCCTGTGGGACGACTACTCCTTCCCGGCCTGGGACTTCTAGCGTCCGCGCTCCACAGCCCCCGCGCGGACAACTGAGATGAATCATCGGAGAATTACTCATGCACATGGGCTGTTCGACGGGCCCGAACCGCCCCTAGACTGCCGCTGCCCGCCGGCCGCTCCACGGCCGCGGACGACACCGCCGCGCGCCCGGCCGCCCCGGCCGTACGCCCGCCCGAAGGAGGAACCGAGCATGGTCAAGCACTACCTCAAGTACGCCGTCAGCACCCTCACCGCCGCGATGTTCCTGCACATGGCCTGACCCGGCCGACCCCGGCCAGGGCCGGGTGACAGACCGTCCGACCCTGGCCCGGGGAGCAGCCCGTGTTCGCGACCGCACTGAGCCAACTACGCTACGGCGCAGCCATCCTGACGAACCGCCGGATCCGCCCGCGAGACCTGGAGCGGCTCGCCCGCGACCTGGTCGCCACCATCGCCGAGTTCGGCGAACCCGGCGAGGACTCCGCACTGCTGCCCGGCCGGGCCGGGCAGGTCGACCCCCAGCTGCGCCGCGAGGTGACCCGGCGCAGCCTGCGCGCCACCACCCGCACCGCCGCCCGGCACACCGCCTACTACCGCCGCCTGTTCGCCGCCCTGGACCTCGACCCGGCGACGCTGGAGCCCGAGGACTGGGCGCGCGTCCCGGTCACCCCCAAACAGGCGCTGCGGGCCCTGCCCGCCGCCTTCGTCTCGGACGCGTCGGCGCCCGCGCTGATGGCCCTCACCACCGGCACCAGCGGCACCCCCACCGCGGTCTGGTTCTCCCGCGCCGAGATGGAGGGCGCGATCGCGTTCAGCACCATCTCCGCCGTGCTCGGCCTCGGCCTGCGCCCCCGCCACACCGTGGCCTACGCGGGCTGCTCCCGCGCCACCCTGCCGCTGCTCTACGCCGAGGAGTCGACCACCCGCGCCGGTGCCGCCTTCGTCCAACTGGGCACCATCGAACCGGCGTTGGCGCTCGACCGGCTCGCCGCCCCGCTCGGCCTGCCCGGCCGGTCCCCGCAGGTCACCCACCTCACCACCTCGGCCTCCTACCTGGCCGCACTCGTCCAGGAGGCCGAGCAACGGAAGTGGCACGGCGGCGACTTCGGCCTGGAGTCGATCAGCGTCGGCGGCGAGGTGCTGTCCGCGCCGCTGCGCCGCCGGGCCACCGAGGCGTTCGGCGCCGACGTCTCCTCCGGGTACCTGATGACCGAGATCCTGCCCTCGGGCGCCACCCCGTGCACCCGTGGCCATCTGCACCACACCACCGAGTTCGGGCACCTGGAGGTGCTCGACCCGGTCACCCTGGAGCCGACCGCGCCCGGCGGGACCGGCACGGTGGTGCACACCCCGTACGTGCCCTACCGGGAGTGCACCCTGCTGCTGCGCTACGCCACCGGCGACCTGGTCCGCCTCCCGGCCGGGCCGCCGGACTGCGAACTCGCCCACCTCCCGGCCACCTCCGAGATCCTCGGGCGCTGGACCGGCCCGCTGAGCACCGTCGTCACCGCCCGGGAGGTGCTCGACCTGGTGGAGGCCGAGCCGGAGGTCCCGCTGCCCGCCCGGTACGCCCTCACCGAGGGGCCGGAGGGCCCGGACGGCCCCGCCCGGCTGCACCTGCTGGTGCCCCGACTGCCCGCGACCGGCCTGCTCGGCCGGCTGGAGGAGCGGGCCGCGGCGGCCGGCCTGCGGCTGTCCGACATCGTGCTGCACGAGGACCGGGCCGCCCTGCCGCCGACCACCCCCGTCCGCGCCGACCTGCGCGAACACAGCTTCGAGAGCGTGGGCGACCCCGGCCCCAGGAGGCACTGAATGGACGTCAGCCCCCTCGCGCTCACCGCGCTGAGCGCCGCCGTCGCCGTCGAGACCGCCGTCGCGGCCCGGTACCTCGCCCGGGTCCGGATGCCCCGGCCGCCGGTCGGGGTGTACACCGGCGGCGACATCGCCGTGCTGTGCGTCGGCGTGGTGGCCGCCCCGCTGCTGTACACCGCGCTGCCCGGCGCGGCCGTCTCCGCCGTGTTCGGCCTGGTCCTCTGCCTGGCCGTGCAGTTCACCCTCGCCCCGCTGCTCGCCGCCACCGGGCCGCGGGCCGCGCGCTGGTCCTGGGCGGCCGCGCTGGCCGGCACCGCCGCCACCGCGCTCGCCGCGCTCACCGGCCACCCCGGCGGCGCCCGGGCCGGCAGCGACCTGCTGATCGCCGTCGCCGTGGTCGGTGTCGCCAACCTCTGGACCCAGAGCGGTCTGCGGGCCGCCCACGCCGCCGCCCTGGCGGGCGTGCTCACCGGGTACGACCTGGTCGCCAGCACGCTGACCGACACCACCACGCGCTTCTTCGAGCAGGTCCACGACCGGCCGTTCGCCCCGATGCTGGCGCTCACCGGCGGGCCGCACCCGGTCGCCGTCGGCCTCGGCGACCTGCTGCTGCTGGTGCTCTTCCCGCTGGTCGCCGCGAAGGCGTACGGCCGGACGGCCGCCTGGTGCGCCGCGCTCACCGGGCTGCTGGTGACCAGCGCGGTGAGCGCCTGCTTCGCCCTCGGCCTGCTCTCCACCGGCTTCCCGCTGCTCACCGCGCTGGGGCCGCTGATCGTCGTCCAGCACCTCCACTGGCGGCGCCGGTCCGGCGGCGAACGCAGCACCGCCCAGTGGCGCGAGGGCCTGCCGCTCCCGCTGCCGGCGCCCTCCGGCGCCGGACTCGACGCCGCCCTCGCCGCCCCGGCCCCCGAGGGGACGCCGACGGGCAGTTGGCTCGCCCTCGGAGCGGACGGCCGGGTCCTCGGCACCGGCCCCACCCCCGGGCGCGCCCGGCGCGACGCCCGGCTCCGGGGCGCCGACACCCCGACCACGGCGCGGTCGGCCTGAGCGGGGCGGAGCACCGGACCGCCACCTGCGGTTCTGGACGGACGCGCCCGGAATCGCCGTCCCGCTGGACAATTGTCATGTCTGGGCGGGCTCTTGAGCGGGCATACGGAACTCAACCGGCGACGGGCCCGGCCGCAACTCCCCCACGAGTGCGACCGGGCCCAGGCCGGCGACCGGGCCTGGGCGTGACTCCCCCCACGGAGCAGCGGCCAGGCCCGCATACTGTTCAACCAGCGACACGCAGCGTACATGCCATCTCTACTCAACGCTACCTCGCCGCCGACCGCGGTCATGCGCCACACTGTTCGACGCCGGTCGACGCCGCTCAGCGCCGTCCGGCGGCGCGAACGACCGGGGCAGGGGAGGAACAGCGGTGGGCACGGACGTCGTCGAGGCGTTGGGCACGGCACTCGGGTGCGGCGACCCGACGGTGCTGCGGGTCGGCCCCGGCCACCGCCGACTGGTCGTCCCGGTCGGCGCGGGGGACGCCCTCACCGTCGACGTCCTCGGCGACGACGGTCCGGCGCACCGGGTGGTCCACCTGCTCCCGGGCGGTGGACTCAACGTCGCCGCCAACTACTGCACCGCCCAGGGCCGCAGCCTCGCCCGCTTCCTCGCCGACCACGGCTACCTGGTCGTCGGCACCACCCCACGCGAGGACGCGCTGACCGCCGACCGGATCGGCCCGCGGTGCGCCGACTGGGGTCTGGACGGCCACCGGGCGGACCTCGACCGGGTGGTCACCGCGGTCGGGTCCGTCACCGGGCTGCCGTACGAACTGCTCGGCCACTCCGCCGGGGCCGCCCTCGCGCTGGCCACCGCCGCCGCCCGCGGCGGTGACGACGCCCCGCGCCGGGTCCTCGTGCTCGACACCACCGGCCCCTACGACCCGCGGACGGAACCGGAACCGGCCGCCCGGGCCGAGGCCCTGACCGACCTGCTCCAGCAGCAGCTGGCGGCGGGCGGGCACACCGTCGACCCCGGCCTGAAGGGCCTGTTCGCCCGCGCCGCCGCCGACCCGGACGGCCCCAGCGGCCTACCCCGACCCACGGACGGGGCAGGGCAGTTCAGCAACCTCGGGCTGCTGCACTACGCCCTGGTCCGCACCCGGGAGCTCCCCGGGCCCGCCAACTGGATCCACCACCTCGGCCACAGCGGCGGCCACTACACCTTCGGCGCCACCCCGGCCGAGGACCGCTTCGCGCTCACCCACACCCCGCTGCCGGTCTGGCAGCAGGCGATCGCCCGGCTCGGCAGCGGCCTGCAACCGACGGCGCTGCTGCGCGACCTGGCGGCGCTCTGGGCCGGCCGGACCGATGCCTACCGGATCGACTGGGCGGCGATCCGGGCCGATGTGGTGTGGGTGAACGCCGAGTCGGGGCGCGGGGACCACGACCTCGGCGCCCGGCTGGTCCGGGCCGGCGGCGCCCGGGTCGACTACCGGGTGGTGCCGGGCTACGGCCACGGCGACGTGGTCTGGTCGGCCACCGCCGAGCGCGACGTGTGGGAGTCCCTGCTGCCCCGCGGGTGAGCCCGGCGCACCGCCGCGGTCAGACCCGGTCCGGCACCCGGCGCAGGGTCCGGATCGGGCGGACGGCCAGCAGGGCGACGGCGGTGAGCACGGCGACCGCCACGCCCACCAGCAGGACCCGGTCGGTGCCGAACGCCCGGACGGCCGGGCCCGCCGCCGCGCTGCCGATCGGGTACATCCCGACCGAACCCGCGACCTCGTACGCGTGGACCCGGTTGAGCACCTCGCCCGGCACCTGGGTCTGCACGCTGGTGGCCCACATGACGCCCCACACCCCGACCCCGGCCCCGACCGCGACCTGGGCCGCAGCGAGCAGCCAGACCGGCCAGCCGAGCACGATGCCCAGCGGGTAGAGCGGGTAGGTCAGCATCGCCACCGCCCCGGCCGCCAACGGCCGTTCGGGCTTGTAACGGATCGCCAGCAGGCCCCCGGCCACCGTGCCCGCGCCGAGGGCGCAGTTGAGCAGCCCGAAGGCGGCCGGCCCGTGCGCGGGCACGATCACGCCGGCGGCCACCGACAGCTGCGGCCCCCAGGAGAGCACCGCGAAGACCATCCAGATCACGATCACGCCCCAGAGCCAGCTGCGGGACCGGAACTCCCGCCAGCCGACCGCCAGGTTGCGCCACAGCCCCCGGGCGGCGGGCGGCGCGGGCACCGCGCCGAGCCGCAGGGCCCCCAGGCACGCCGCACTGGTGCCGTAGGCGACGCCGGAGAGCACCATCACCCAGCCGGTGTCGCCGAACCCGACCAGGACACCGGCCAGCGCCGGGCCGCCCAGCCCGGTGAGCGCCTCGGAGGTGCGCAGCACCCCGTTGGCGCCCTGCACGTCCCGGGACACCAGCGGGACGGTCGAGGCGGCACCCGGCTGGAACATGGCGTTCGCGGTGCCGGTCACCGCCAGCAGCGCGTACAGCTGCCAGAGGTGGTCGATGCCGTGCAGGAACAGGAGCGCGAGCAGCACGTGGGCGGCCAGGTTGGCCAGGTCGGCGGCGATCATCATCCGGCGGGCGGTGAAGCGGTCGGCGAGCACCCCGCCGAACAGCACCAGCCCGGCGAACGGGCCGACCAGGAAGGCCATCGCGTAGCCCGCGGTGTCCAGGCCGTACCCGTCACGGAGCAGCCCGGCCGTGACCGCGACCGGCAGCATCGCCCAGCTGAGCAGGCCGGCGCTGCGGGCGGTGAAGTAGTACCGGAAGTTGCGGGACCAGATCGCCGGTTCCCCGGCCCGGCCCGGCCGGGGACCCGGCGGGAGCGGTGGGACGGGCGGGAGCGGCGGGGCCCCGACGGGGAGGTCGACCGGGAGTTCGTCCATCACTCGTCAACTCTTCGTTCTCGGCGGGCGGTACGGAGGGCGGGCGGTACAGCGGGCGGTACAGCGGGCGGGCGGTACGGGAGGCCGGTACGAGGCGGCCGCATCTGGTCTGGACCAATCTGCCGGACGGGCGGGGTGTTCCGCCATCCGGGGCCGGCTCGGCCGGCCGGCTCGCAGTCGCACAGCCGGCCCCGCGGCCCCGGCGGCCTGTGAGGCATGCCACGGCCGCCCCGGCTTCTACCTGCCCTCCGCAGCATGTCATCATCTGAAGACATCATCCGATGACATCGGTTGATGACATCCCTCGGCCACCTGCGCCCCCGGGGTGGCCGGGGACGGCGTCCCGCTCCCCGGTTCGGATTCTCGATCTGTGACAAGGGAGGGCGCGTCCATGGAGACCCGAACGGGCCTGTCGACGCGACGCGAGCGGGCCCTGGTGCCCGTCCTGGTGTTCCTCAGCGCCGTGGTGGCGGTGATCAGCAGCCTCGGCGCCCCGATGATCCCGACCATCGCCGCCGTCGACCACGTCTCGCTCGCCGAGGCCCAGTGGTCGCTGACCATCACCATGCTGGTCGGGGCGGTCGCCACCCCGGTGCTGGGCCGGCTCGGCGACGGGCCGGACCGCCGTACGGTCACCCTGGTGGCCGCCGCCGTGGTGGTGCTCGGCAGCGTGCTGGCCGCGCTGCCGCTCGGGTTCTGGTGGCTGATCGCCGGACGGGCCCTGCAGGGCGTCGGCGTCGGCCTGACCCCGCTCGCCATTGCCACCGCACGCGACGCCCTGCCGGGCGAGAAGTCCCGCTCGGCGGTCGCGCTGCTGTCCATCACCACCGTCGCCGGCGTCGGCCTCGGCTACCCGATCACCGGCCTGATCGCCCAGTCCTTCGGCATCCACGCCGGGTTCTGGTTCGGCGCCGTGATCAGCGGCCTGGCCCTGGTGCTCGCCGCCCTGGTGCTGCCCCGGCCCGCGCCGCGCGAGCGGCGGCCACTGGACGTGCCCGGTACGGTGCTGCTCGGCCTGGCCCTGGTCGGGCTCCTGCTGGTGCTCAGCGAGGGCGAGAGCTGGGGCTGGGGCAGCGGTCGGCTCTGGACGGTCGCGGCGGTCTCGGTGCTGCTGCTCGCCGCCTGGATCCGGCACGAGCTGCGCACCGCCCACCCGCTGGTCGACCTGCGCAGCCTCACCAACCCGATCGTGCTCACCGCCGACGTGGCCGGGCTGGTCGGCGGCGTCGGGATGTACCTGCTGATCTCCCTGGTGATCCGCTACGTCCAGACCCCGACCGCCACGGGCTACGGGCTGGGCGCCTCGGTGGTGGTCGCCGGGCTGGTGCTGCTGCCCTTCTCCGGCGCCAGCCTGGCGTCCAGCAAGATGGTGCCGGCCCTCACCCGGCGCACCTCCTCCGCCCTGGTCCTGCCGATCGGCTGCGCCGTCTCGCTGGTCTCGGTCCTGGTCTTCCTGGTCGCCCGCGACCAGCTCTGGGGCCACCTGCTGGTGATGGCGCTCGCCGGGCTCGGGGTCGGCTGCACCTTCGCCGTGATGCCGGGGCTGATCGTCGCCGCGGTGCCCGCCGGCGAGGTCGGCAGTGCGGTCAGCTTCAACCAACTGCTGCGCACCATCGGCTACTCCACCGGCAGCGCGCTGTGCGGCGCCGTGCTCCAGGCCCACACCGCGCCCGGGCAGCTGCTGCCCACCGACGGCGGCTACCGCGACGCGGCGCTGATCGGCTGCGTGGTGTGGGTGGTGATCGGGCTGATTACCATCGTCCTGCCGCGGCTCAGCGCGGCGGCCACCGCCCGCGGCGGTGCGCGAGTGGACGAGGAGCTGATGGTGGAAGAGAGCATCGCCGATGCCGTGACCGGCGAGGCCGAGGTGCCCGTGCTCCGGGCCGGGGCCGACCGGTGACCGCCGCCGGGGCCGCCACCGGGCCCTCCGAAGACCCGTCCGACGGCTCCTCCGGCGGGACCGAGGGCCGGACCGAGCCCGCGCCGCCCCGGCGACGGGACGCCGCCCGCAGCCGCGAGCTGCTGATCCAGGCGGCCCTGGAACTCTTCGCCGAGCGCGGCTTCGACCGCACCACCACCCGGGAGATCGGTGAACGGGCCGGCGTGGACCCGGCGTTGATCGCCCGCTACTTCGGCGGCAAGACCCAGCTCTACCTGGCCACCGTCCGGCTCGAACTGGGCGCCGAGCCGCCGGCCGACCTGCTGGAGGAGGAGCGGCTGCGCACCCTGCTGGTCCGGCTCACCCAGCGCGGCCCCGGCCCCTCCTTCCAGGCCGCCGTGCTGCCCGGTGACAACACCGAGGTCCAGCAGGCCTCCCGCAGCTACCTCTACGAGCGGATGGTGCACCCGCTGCGCGACCGCTTCACCGCCGAGCAGGTCGACCGGCCCCAGCTGCGGGCCGAGTTGGCGGCCGCCGCCTTCGCCGGGGTGATCCTGGCCCGCTCCAGCGGGGCGTTCGCCGAGCTCGCGGCGGCCGACCCCGAGGAGTTGCTGCCGCTGCTGCACGACCTGCTCACCGCCAGCCGGCCGACCTGACGGTCGGGCCCTCGGCGACCCGACGGAGACGGACCGGCGACCCCGGGTACGGGATCGCCGGTCCGCGCGTCACCCCCGCCGGGGCCGGGCGTCCCGGGCCGGGGTCAGTTCCCGCCGAGCACCGGCGCGAAGCCGCCCGCGGTCAGGTCGGTGCTGCGCCACACGCTGTTGGCCGGCAGGGCGTCCCCGATCAGGTGCGGCACGGCGGCCGCCCGGGCGAACACGTGGAGCGCCTTGCTCCGCGGCTCCAGCACCGCCGACGGGTCCCCGGCGATCGCGGCCGGTCCGTAGCCGGCGCTCAGGTCGTAACCCGCCCAGCTGGAGCCGCCGTTCCACCCGTAGTACGTCTGGTAGAGGTGGTCGGTCGGGGCCGCCCGGTAGAACACGTCGATGGTGCCGGTCGGCCGGATGTCGGCGGACGGACTGCCCGCCAGGGTGGTCGCGGCACCCGCCGCCGTCAGGTCGCTCAGGAGCCATCCCCCGCTCGTGGGCAGCTCCGCGTGCAACAGGTCGCCGCTGCCGGCCGCCGCGACGAAGAGGTGCTCGCTCCCGGTGGCCGGGTCGATGACGATCGACGGGGTGCCCGTGACGGCACTGGGCTGCCAGCTGCCGGTGTTGCGGGAGAGGAACGTCCAGTGCTGCCAGCTGCTCCCGTTCGAAGGGCCGTACGTCTCCTCCAGGTTGCCGCCGCCACCGCGGTAGAACAGGTCGAGCGTGCCGTCCGGGCGGACGGCGGTCGCCACCTGACCGGTGACGCTCCCGGCCACCCCGGCCTTGGTCATGTCCCAGGTGACCCACGGCTGTCCGGTCTTCAGGTAGGACTCGTTCAGGTCGCCGGCGGAGTCCGCGGTGTAGACGCTGACGGTGTCGGGGTGCACCAGGACGGCCGGATCGCCGGTGATCGACTGCGGGGCACGACCGGTGGCCGAGAAGTCGACGGTCTGCCAGGCGGTGGTGCCCGGGGACAGCCAGGACTGGGACAGATGGCCGTTGACGTCGCGGTAGAAGACGTCGAGGGTGCCGTCGGGGCGGACGTCCGCCACCGGGTTGCCGCCGAGCGCGGGGGCCGCGCCGTTGACGGTCAGGTCGTACTCCGCCCAGGTTCCGGACGGCGAGAGGTAGCTGCGCACCAGGTCGCCGTTGGCGGCCCGGCTGAAGACGTCCAGTTGCCCGCTCGCCTCGACGACGCCGCCGGCCCGGAACGGCGCGCCGGCGGCCGCGGGGGCTGCGGCGGAGGTGGCCGGGGCGGCGGACGCGGAGGGCGCGGCGATCGCGAACTGCGCCGTCGCGGCGGCCAGTCCGAGCAGTGCCGCGCCGACCCGCACGGACGTCCGGCGGGTGGTCGGGACGGAACCCGTGGAACGCATGGAACTCCCCTTCCAGGTGATCGATGGGTGGATCGTCCGCGCACTCCGGCAATTCCACGGCTGCGGCGGACTTCCCTCATCCCAGCCGTTTGTCGAGCCGCCGTCAATCGCCGCCGGGCCACTGTGCCGAAGCGGAATAGTATGCCGATCCGCTCCGCGGTCCACCGCCCGGCCGGCGCCGCCCCTACGGTGGGGATCCGCGACCGGAACACCCTCCGCGCCGCGATCTCCGACGACTTCTCCAGGGAGAGGGCATGGGAACACGCACCCGGTCAATGGCACTGGCCGCCGCCTTCTGTGCGGCACTGCTCACCGCGGCACCGGCGTCGGCGGCCGGCCCGACCAGCACGCCGCCCCGGCCCACGGACACCGCACCGACCTCGGAATTCGGCCCGCTCGGAAAGTGGATGCTGAAGGAGCACTGCGCATTCCCCGACGACTGCCCGATCTCCGACTGGCTCGGCCACCCGTACGACGGGAAGACGCTCGACGAACCGATCAATGTCATTCTCGTCGACAGGTCCTCCCCCACCCCGCATCAGGCCGTCGAAAAGCTCACCGCCGCCATGGAACGCGCCGGATTCCCGTCGCGTGCCGGACATTCCAGCGGCTACCACGCGCTGCTCCCCGATGCCCACGGCACCCCCACGCCGCACCGCCAGCAGCCCCACGCCTCGGACCACGCCTTCGCCGACGCCCCGTTCTTCGCGCCGCTCATCGACCACGGCCGGGTCTTCGGCCCGGCCCGGTTCGCCGGCGGCTTCGTCTGGACCGCCGCGCTCAGCGCCGAACGGCCCGGCCTGTACCACGAACCCGACGGCTCCTGGTCGTTCACCCACGACTACGTGTCGTTCGACTCCGCGCGGGACAAGCTGTGCACGGCCGTGGTGGTCACCGGGGCCGGCCGGTGCGGCGCAGCCGTCGACCTGGGGAACGCGTACGACCGGGGTTCCGTCACCACCGGCGACCACGACGGCCGGGCCGCCGTGATCGACCTGGGCTGATCCCCCGGGCCGGTCAGGGCCGGCGCGAACGCGCCGCGCGGGAGGGGGGCGCGTCGCTCCGGCCGCGCTGGTGCGCCGGGAGGATCAGATCGGCGGGCGCCCGCTCGACGGCCAGGGCGTCCACCCACTGCCGCGCCCAGTGGGCCTGCTGGTGCTCCGGCGGCATGGCGGAGTAGCCCTGTTCGATCTCGTGCTGCGCGGAGGACAGGCGGCCCTGGGCCAGCATCGCCACGCCCCGGCGCAGGGCCAGCCACCCCGGGGTGTACCAGTAGGCGCCGACCGGCAGATCGGAGTAGTCGATCCGGTCGGCCAGCCGGTCGGCGTCCAGCAGCAGCCGGTCAGCCTCGCGGGTCTCCCCGGCGTGTGCGAGCGCCCGGGCCTGCTGCCCGGCGTCGTAGGCCCGCAGCGCCGGGTGGGCCCGGCTGTCGCGGCGGGCGGCGCCGAGCATGGACGCCGCGGCGGTCGGGCTGCCCCACACCAGTTCCAGCACGCCCCGGTAGCTCATGGTGCGCTCCAGGCGGTCGGGGGCCTGCGACTCGTAGGCGTAGGCCACCGCGCGGTCCAGGGTCTGCTCCGCGGCCTCGTAGCGTCCCGCGACGAAGTGGCACCAGCCCAGGTACGCGGCCCCCATCGCGGCCGCGGCGATCGCCGCACCGCGCAGGGCGTACGGCGCGTCCTTCGCCATCCGGACCGCCAGTTCGGCCCGCGCGGCCACCATCGGCGTGACGTCCGCGGAGGAGGAGGCGTCCTCGCGCTTGCGCAGCTCGACGAGGCCCGACTCCGCCTCGGCGATCGTCGTCCGGTCCACCAGGCCCGGTCGGCGGGCCTCGAAGGCGGCCCGCTCCGGGTCCGCCGGCAGCAGGGCGGCCAACGCCCCGCCCGCCGCGAGCGCCTCGTCGAGCAGGCGGGCCAGCGTGGGATCGGGCGTCCGGCCGCCCGACTCGAACCGGCTGATCGTCGACTGGGACACGAACACCCGCGCGGCCAAAGCCGGTTGGGAGACTCCCGCACGGCGGCGCAGCAGCCGCAGGGTCCGCCCGAACGACGTCATGCCCGCCTCCACGCGTGATCGTGAGTCCGTCCGGCCGCTTCGGAGCCTATCCCGCCCGCTGACCGTCCGTCGGCGGAACGTCACGCTCCGTTCCCGGGGCGGTGCTTCACCCCGGCGCCTCCGTTTCCGTGGCGGTGGTGAGGGCCTGTCGGCGGTGGTCGCGGGGGGAGAGGCCGTAGGCGGTGCGGAAGGCGCGGCTGAAGTCGTCGGCGCGG
>NZ_JBFBGS010000071.1:0-41847 GCF_040684795.1 Kitasatospora sp. NPDC089797
CGCCCATCCGGGCGGCCTCGGCCGGTCCCAGGGCGGCGGCCTGCCGGTCCAGGCCGAGCAGGAAGTCCGAGAGCAGCGCGGCCGAACCCGACCGCGCGGCGATCCCGCGGCCGAGCAGCCCGCGCAGCCGCTCCGGCGGCAGCGGCAGCAGTGCGACCGGGAAGTCGACCCCCACCCCGGAGACCCCGTAGGTCCGCAGGTCGTAGGGCGTCGAGCTGTCGACCAGGTGCAGTTCGCCCGGGCGGAGCGACTCCGTCGGGCCGTCGCCCCGGGTCAGCGCCATGCTGCCCTCGGCCAGGAAGGACAGGTGGTAGACCTCCGCGTCCGAGCGCCGCACCATCCGCTCGGTCCGCCGGAACCGCACGGCGGGGAAGGCCGTCCCGAGCAGGACCACCTCGCCCAGCTCGGAGCGCCGCAGCTCCGCCCGGAAGTCGTCGGCGTGCGCACTGGTCGCGTCGCAGGCGCGCGTCCGCTCCAGCAACTCCCGCCAGCAGTCGAACCGTTCCTTCGCGGGCAGCTCCTCACCGCGGAACACGGTTCCCACTCCTGCCGTCACTGCCGTCTCCTCCCGGCCCGTCCCCGCCGTCGTCACTCCCCCGGCCGCCCTGCGGCGCGCCCCGCTCTCCCCTCGGCCCCTGCCGCCTCGGCAAACCCCCAGGTCGGACATGGTACGACCGACCCCCGAGCCCGCCCCGGGCGGCTCCCCCGACCGCCCGCGGTGCTCGGGAGCCCGGCCGGGGGCCCGCACCCCCACCCGTTAGCATGTAATGCATGCAGAGCATCAATGACCCTTACGAGCTGCGCCCCGGGGTTCCCACCGTCGAGGTCTTCCGCCGTCTGCGCACCGACGCCGGCCTCTCCGACCGGGCCCCGGAGGCCGTCGCGCTCGGCCTCCCCCACACCTGGTACGGCGTGGTCCTGCACCACCGGGGCGAGCCGATCGGCATGGGCCGGATCATCGGCGACGGCGGCACCGCCTTCCAGATCGTCGACATCTGCGTCAACCCGGCCCACCAGGGGCGCGGCCTCGGCAAGCGCATCATGGCCGCGCTCACCGCGGAGCTGGACCGGCGGGCGCCCGCCAGCGCCTACGTCTCGCTGATCGCGGACGGGCCCGCCCGCCTGCTCTACGAGCACTACGGCTTCCAGGACGTCGCCCGGCACGACTCGGTCGGCATGTTCCGGCCGACCGGCAGCGGCTGACCCCGCCGCGGCGTGGCCCGGTGCCACCGGGCGCCCCCGACCCCGACCATGGGGCCCGGGGCCCGGCCGCGCGGACCGGTCACCCCGCCCCCCGGAAAGGTGCCCGACCCGATGAACCGCCCGCCGACCTCGTCCGACCGGCCCGGCCCCCGCCCGGCGAACGCCCGCCCACCGGTCCACCCGGCGGCCCGGCCGCGCCGCCGGCCGGTGGCCGCCGCCGTCGCCCTGCTGCTGTTCGCGGCGCTGGCGGCCCTGCTGGCCGACCGCGGCTGGGCCCCGTACGGCTTCGAGCGGGCCGCCGACGACTGGAGCGCCGCCCACCGGCCGGCCGCGGCCCGGACGGCGGCCGTGGTGGTCACCTCGCTCGGCTCCGCGGTGGTGCCCTACCTGCTGACCCTGGCCGCCGGCGCCCTCGCCGTCCGGGCCCTGCCCGCGCCGCGACCACGCCGCCGGGCGACGCTGCTGCTGCTCGCCCCGCTGCTGTGGCTGGCCCTCGGTCAGCTGGTGCGCCTGGGACTGATGCAGGTCTTCGCCCGCCCCCGGCCGCCCCGGGCCGGCTGGGCCACCGCTGCGTCCGGCTTCTCCTTCCCCTCCGGGCACTCCTTCACCGCGGCGGTCTGCGCCGGGCTGCTCGGCCTGGCCGTCGCCCGGGCCCGGCCGGCCGCGGCCGGGGCCGCCCTCGCGGGCGCCGTCGGGTTCGCGGTCGCGGTCGGCCTCAGCCGGGTCTACCTCGCGGTGCACTGGCCGCTGGACGTGCTCGGCGGCTGGCTGCTCGCGGCCGGGTGGCTCGCCCTCGGCGCCGCCGTGCTGCCCCGGCCGGGGCTCCCGGACGGCGCCGCCCCCGCGCCGGGCGGGCGGACCTCCCCGGACGGGTGATCACCGCCCCGGTGCCGACGGACCGCCCGACGCGCCCGGCCCGCCCGTTCCGCCCGGCGGAACGGGTGCCGTGGGCAGCGGCCCCGGCCGCCTGGTGGCCGGCGGCGGTTCGCCCTCCTCCCGGACCCAGGCGCCGACGCCGAGCCGCCCGGTGGTGCCCAGGTCCAGCTCCGGGACGACCATCACCGGCGCCGCCCCCGGCATCGCCCGGACCCGGACGTACGGGGCGTTCACCGGGTCCCCCGCCCCGGTGGTGTTGCGCCACACCAGCGAGGCGCGGGCGCCCTCCCCCGGCTTCAGTGCGACGGCCCGCGGCGGGTCGTCCGCGCCGGTGCCGCTCGCGATCCCGGCGCCCCCGCGCAGCAGCTGCACCCCGTCGACGGGTCGGTGCTCCAGGTCGAGCAACTGCAGCTCCGGGTACCCGTTCACGGTCACCGCAGCCGTCCCGCAGTTGCGCAGGTGCAGACCGACCACCCGCAGCCCCATCGCCGCGTCCCCGGCGTCCGTGCTCACCCGCACCCCGGAGGCCGGGCACGGCCCGTCCGGCCGCGAGGCCTCGGCGCTCGGCACGCTGCGCACCGTGAGGACCTTCACCCCGGTGCCGGTCCCGTCCAGGTCGACCCGCCCCTGGGCGCTCGCTCCCGGCGCGATCCCCTCGGTCGTCTGCGCCAGGTTGTCGAGGAGGCCCCCGGAGGCGCCCGACCGTCCGAACACCACCGTGATGTCGGAGGTCTCGGACGCCCCGTTGGTCACCTCGTACTCCGCGCAGGCCGGACCGACCGCGGTGATCCGCACCCCGCCCGGCGCACCCGCCGTCGGCGAGGCCGACACCACCCCGCACGGCCCGGTGCTGCCGGCCGCCGACGGGAGCGCCGCCGTCCCGGCCGACCGGGTGCCGCACCCCGCGAGCAGCGTGACGGCGACGACGGCGACCAGCCCCCGTGCCGTCGATGACGGGCGGGCCCTTCCGAACTCGTTCATCGGACCATCCGATCATGAGACACTGTCCGCCACCGTGACTCGCCTCACTCCGCAGGCAACAGCCCTGCAACGCTTCGATCGTGAGCGATCGGAACATCGCAGGGTACCGATCACTTTGCTGCACTTCCCGTCGCCGCCTCCGGCCGCCGTAGCGGAACCGGCACCATCGGGTCCGTGAACCCGGTAGACCTCGGCACCACCGTCCCCGCCCTGCTCGCCCTCCCCATCGGCTTCCTCACCGCCCGCTGGGCCAGGCGCGGCGGCGGGCGCGCGGCGGCGGCCGTGCTCGACGCCGGCCTCCGGCCGACCCGCGCGGCCGTCGGGGCGGCGCGCGTCCAGGAGCCGACCGTGCCCGACCTCCGGCGGCCGGGCACGCCGACCGACCCGGCGACCGCCTTCCTGCGCGCCGCCGACGCCCTGGCGGCGACGGTGCGCGGGCTGCCGGAGGTCGAGCACGACCGGCGCGGTGCCCGACTCGCCCGCCACGCCCTGGCGGTGGAGACCGGCTACGGCCCGCTGGAGCGGTCGGCGACGCCGCTCCTGCGGTCCCGCGCCCGGGCCCTGCTCGGCCACTGCCGGGAGTTGGAGCGGGTCGCCCTCGACCGGGCGGTGCTCCGCTCGGCCGTGCGGGCCCTGGAGCAGGGCTGGTGCGACGTCAACGCCGAGCTCTGCGACCACCCGCACCACATCGCGGCGTCGCTCGCCCGGGACGTCGTCGTGGAGTGGTCCGGCAAGGACGAGGCGCAGCGCGGGCGGGACCGGGACCTCCTGGAGCACTGCCTGCGGGAGAGCCGGTGCCTGTCCGGGGAGGAGGGCGCCCGGCTGCTCGCCCTCGCCGACCGGCTGCCGGCCGGCTGGTCACAGCTGATCGGCGGCTACTTCCGCGACCCGCTGATGGAGCGCTTCGCGGAGCTCCGCGCCCCGTTCGTCGAGGCCGCGCGGTGCACGGAGGTCCCGGTGGGCTCAGCCCTGGGCGAGGACCTGCCGTAGCACGTCGAGCACCCGGGCGTCGTCGGCCGGCAACCGCCCGGCGCGCCAGGCGAGATGGCCGTCGGGCCGGACCAGCGCCGCGCCGCCGGGCGCGAGCCCGAGCCGCGCCGCGGCATCCGCCGGCAGCGGGCGCAGGGCGACGGGCAGTCCGGCCGCCGTGGCGGTGTCGGCCTGCCGCTGCCAGGCCCCGTCGGCGGTGAACAGGGTGAAGCCCGGGCCGACCAGGTCCAGCGTGGAGCCCGCGCCGATCCGCAGGTGCGGCAGCCGGGTGCCCGGGACGCCCTCGGGATGCTGGCGCTCCGGGTCGAGCGCCGGGCGCGGCGGCGCCTCGGAGAGCACCGCGCCGGAGGTGTAGGCCGCGCTGAGCAGCAGCTCGTCGTCGATCCGGTAGCTGGTCCGGGCCCGGGAGTTGGCGAGCGAGAGGTCGATCACCTGCCGGGCCACCGGGCGGCGCTCCGCCTCGTAGCTGTCGAGCAGCGCCCCGCCGGCCCGCCCCGCGACGACCGCGGCCAGCTTCCAGGCCAGGTTGTCGGCGTCGCCGATGCCGGTGTTCATGCCGTGCCCGCCGGTCGGGGGCGTCACATGGGCCGCGTCGCCCGCGAGCAGGACGCGGGAGCGCCGGTAGGCCGCGGCCAGGCGGGCGTCCATCCGCCAGGTGGTGGTGTCCAGGACGGTCACCGGCAGCTCCGGCAGGCCCGCCGCCACCCGGATCAGCCGGGCCAGTCGGGGGTGGTCGTCCCGGAGGGACTCGACCGGCTCGCGCCCGGGGTCGTACGGGTACTGGTAGATCCACCGCCGGTCGTTGTCGACGGCCAGGAAGCCGCCCCGGCCGGGCTCGGTGAGGAAGTACGAGGCGCTGGCCCGGTCGGCCACCACCTCGCCCAGCGGTGCCTCGAAGCGGACGCTGAGGAAGTGGCCCAGGCCGGTCGGCCCGTCCATGGCGATCCCGGCGGCCTCCCGGACGGTGCTCGACGCGCCGTCGCAGCCGATCAGCCAGTCGGCCCGGACGGTGTGCCGCGCCCCGCCGTCCCGCTCCTCCAGCACGGCGTGCACGCCGTCGCCGTCCTCCCGGTGGGACACCAGCCGGGTCGCGAACCGGACGCCGTCCGGGGCGAGTTCGCGGGCCCGCCGGACGAGCACGGCCTCCAGGACGTCCTGGGAGCAGATCAGTCCGGGCGACGGGGTCCGCTCGGGGCCGTCCGGCACGGTCACCCCGGTGCGGACGAAGTCCGGGTCGACCAGGGTGCGGCCGCGGTAGAAGGACACCTGCGAGGCCGGCAGGCCGGCCCGCCGGATCTCCTCCTCCAGGCCGCACCGCCGGAACACCTCCATCGAACGGGCCGACACGCCACGGGCCTTGGGGTGCCGGGAGGTGTCGGGGTGCGCCTCGACGAGCAGGTGCGCCACCCCGTGCCCGGACAGCAGCAGGGAGAGCGCCAGGCCGACGGGCCCTGCGCCGACGACGAGCACGGACGTCACTGCCGGGAACTCCGGGGATCGCATGCCACTCCTTCGTAACGCCTATCTGATGATTTTGACGTTACCATGGTGCCCATGCCCAAGCCCCCCGAGGACGACAACCCCCGCGGCCTCCACTTCCTCGCCGACCTCGCCAACACCGTCCGCGCGACGCCCGCCGCGGACGCCGCCGAGGACCCCGAGGCGGACGCCGCCGAACTCCAGGCCCTCCTGGAACGCCACGGCGGCCCGCCCTTCCGGCTCACCGGGGCCGACGCCCGGGAACTGCGCCGGGCCACCGCCGCCGTGACCGCCGTCCTCGACACCGACGACGTCGACCGGGCGGCCGAGGCGATCAACGCCCTCCTCGACCGCCACCCGCCCCGCCCCCACCTGGTCCGGCTCCCCGGCCGCCCGTGGTCCCTGCACACCCGGGCCCCCGCCGACGCCGGCCTCACCCACTGGCTGCTCTCCACCGCCGCCCTCGCCCTCGGCCTGTGGCTCAGCGAACGCGGCAGCTGCGCCTGGGGCCGCTGCGCCGCCCCCGGCTGCGACCGCTACTTCATCGACACCGGCCGCCGCACCCCCCAGCGCTACTGCACCCCGCGCTGCGCCACCCGCGTCCGCGTCGCCGCGCACCGCGCCCAACGGACCACCGGGTAACGGCACCACCGCCTGCGCACCGACGACGGAACGCCCGTGGCCCACCGCGCAGGTGCACGGTGGGCCACGGGCGTCGGGTCCGGGCGGGGCGGGTCCGGGCGGGGCGGGTCCGGGCGGGGCGGGTCCGGGCGGGGCGGGTCCGGAATCCCGGTGCGGGAGAGGGCCCGTGGTGCCGACGGGGCGCTACCAGGGCCCGCCGTCGGCCCGGCGCACGTTCTCCCGGCCGCAGGCCGCACAGACGATCCACTCGCACCACCGGCCGTCCCAGGGGAAGGACTCACTCGCCCGGTTGCTCTCCTCCCCGCCGCAGAAGACGCAGTCCCCGTCCTCTCCGGTCAGGTACCGGAAGGGATGGAGAACGGGGCCGCCCCGGCGGTCGGGACGCCCCAGGAACCCGCAACCGCCGCACGTCCACCACTCCTTGGTGCCGCCGTACGCCCCGGACCGGGTGAACTGCCGTACCAGCGGCCGCTCACAGCGCGGACAGGCCCTCGCCGGCCCGCCGTCCGTCCCGCCCGTGGCCTCGGCTCCCATGCCGTCCCTCCCCCGAACTCCGCCCGGGGAAGCAGCCTACGGCCTGCCTCCTGGATCCTCGCCCGGGCCGCCGCCGCTAGCCGGCCGCCTCCGCGTCGGCGATGCGGCCGCGCAGCATCGCGTCCATGACGGCCATGTACCGCTGCGTGCGGGGGCCGCCGAGGAGGAAGGGGTTGGCGGCGCCGGGCGGCTGGCGCCGCAGCTGCTCGACGCGTTCGAGACCGTGGTCGTTCGGGTGGTTGGAGAGCTCGACCTCCACGTTCGCCCGGCGCATGACGGTCCGGAAGGACTGGGCGGACGCGAGGTAGGTCCGCAGGTCGGCCACCGTCGAGGGCGGGTTGAGGCCGCCCCAGAGCATCGCGCTGTGGTGCCGGCGGCCCAGCCGGACCGGGATGACCGGGGACACCGTGCCGGGGGTGTGGCCCGGGGTGTGGTGCAGCTCGATCGTCGTGCCGCCGAGCGTGAGCCGGGCGCCGTCCGCGATGTCGAGGTCGCGGACGGGGGCGCCGGCCGGGCCGGTGCGGGCGAGGAGGTCCCAGTCGGCCGCCGCCATGTGCACCCGGGCGCCGTAGCGGTCGGCCAGGGTCTGCGCGCCGCCGAAGTGGTCCGCGTGGCCGTGGGTCACGACGACGTGCCGGATCTCCGCCGGGTCGGCGCCGACCGACCGCAGCCCGGGGACGATGACGCCCTCGACGTCGGCGGGCGAGGTGAGTGCGTCGATCAGTACGACGCCCTCGTCCGTGAGCAGCGCCATCGCCGAGACCCACCCGACGCTCAGCAGCACCAGGTTGTCGAACAGCTTGACGGGCGGGGGCGCGGGCAGGTCGGGAAGGCCGGAGCCGGGGGTCAGTGCGGTCACCAGGGCGCACAGCACGGGGTCGTCCGCGGCGAGCCGGCGGGCACGGTCGTAGTGCGCCCCGGCGGCGGTCGGCGCCTTCGTTCTCCTCGACGCCGCTGCGGGGGCCGGGCCGGGGGCGGCCGCGGGGGCGGCCGAGGCGGTGCCCGGCAGGACGGCCGGTGCGGCCCCGGCGGCGATGCCGAGGACGGCGAGCTGGGCGAGCCTGCGCCGGGTGAAGTCGGCTTCCGTGGCGGCTCGGCGGGTGGGGCTGATCATCGTGGGCGGGCTCCTGGTCGGTGGAGGTCAGCCGAGGGCGCTGACGACGGTCTTCGTGGCCTGGGCGAGCAGGGCGTCGTCGGAGGTGGCGTCGGCCTTGCCCCGGTCGGACAGGAGGACGATCACGATCGGGCTGCGCCCGCCCGAGGGCCACGCCACGGCGACGTCGTTGCGGGTGCCGTAGCCGGCGTTCCCGGTCTTGTCGCCGATCTTCCAGTCGGCGGGCACGCCCGCGCGCACGAAGGGGCCGCCGGTCGTGTTGCCGACCAGCCAGTCCGTCAGCAGGTTGCGCCGGTCCGCGCCGAGGGCGTCGCCGAGCACGTAGCGGCGCAGGTCGGCGGCGAGGACGCGCGGGGTGCTGGTGTCCCGGGTGTCGCCCGGGGTCGCCTCGTTGAGGGTCGGTTCGGTGCGGTCCACGCTGGTGGTGGAGTCGCCCAGGTCCCGCAGGGACTGCTGGACGGCCGCCGGACCGCCGAGCTCGGCGACGACCAGGTTGGCCGCGGTGTTGTCGCTGTACTGGATGGAGGCGGCGGCGATGTCCCGCAGCCGCATGCCGGTGGCCACGTGCTGCGAGGTGATCGGCGCCCACGCCAGCACGTCCTCCTGGCGGTAGTGGACGACCTTGTCCAGGTCCGCGTCGGAGGCCTTCTTCAACAGGGCCCCGGCGGCGAGCGACTTGATCGTGGAGGCGAACGCGAACCGCTCCCCGTCCCGGTGGGTGACCTCCCGCCCGCTGCCGGTGTCCACCGCGAACACGCCGAGCCGGGCGCCGAACTGCTGCTCCAGTGCCGCGAACGAGGCCTCCGCCCGGTCGGTCGCGGCCGTCGCCGTCGTCGCGGCTGCGGCGGACGCCGCCGGCGGCGTCGAGGCGTTGCCCGGTTGGGCGCAGCCCGCGACCAGCGCGGCCGCCAGCAGGGCCACGGCGGGCAGCGTGGTACGGGGGCGGTGGAGGGCGGGTGTCATCGGTGGTCTCCCAGGGTCGTCCGTGTCGCCGCGATCGCGCCGTCGCGCTCAGCTAAACAGGTCGGTGACGCCCCGGTCCAAGACCACAATCGTGAAACGGACGATTAGAAAACACCTATGATGGCTGGCCATGGACCTGCTGGGGCACCTCCGCCACTTCCGCGCCGTCGCCGAGGAGCGGCACTTCGGCCGCGCCGCCGAACGCCTGCGGATAGCCCAGCCCTCGCTCTCCCAGCGGATCCAGCGCCTCGAACGCGAACTCGGCGTGACCCTGTTCGACCGCGGCCCGCGCGGCGTCACCCTCACCCCGGCGGGCCGGCTGCTGCTCGCCGAGGCCGAGGAGACGCTGGACAGCGCCGCCCGGCTGCTCGCCACCGCCGCCGACCTGCGCAGCGGACGGGCCGGCACCCTGCGCGCGGCCGTCCCGCCCGAACTCGGGCCGGCCGCCCTGGCCGCACTGCTCACCGGCTTCGAGGGCGCCTCCCCCGGCACCCGGCTCGACCTGCGGGAACTGCCCGCCGCGGCCGTGGTGCGCGAACTCGCCCAGCACACCGTCGACGTCGCCGTGGTCCGCCACCCCTGCCCGGCCGACGGACTGGCCTTCGGGCCCGTCCTGCACCAGCCGCTCGGTGTCCTGCTCGCCGCCGGCAGTCCGTACGCCGACCGCCCGGAGCTCGCCGTGGCCGAACTGACCGGCCTGCGGCTGGTCCTCCCCCCGCGCGCGACCGCCCCGGCCCTGTACGACGAGGTGCTCACCACGCTGACCAGGCACGGCTGTACCCCGGAGGCCGTGGTCGACCCGCCGGGGCCGGACGTCGCGGGCGCGCTCGTGCTCACCGGCAGCGCCGTCGCCCTGGTGCCGCGCACCGCGCCGCCACCCGGTACAGTCTGGCGTCCGCTGACCGGCTCCCCCCTGGCCTGGCGGACCTCGACCGCCTGGCCGGCCGGACGGGGCGGGCCCGCCGTCCGGCTGTTCGCGGAGGCCGCCCACGAGGCGCTGACCGGACCCGGCGGCCTGCTGCCCCAGCCGCCCCACCGCCCGCTCTACCCCCGGCCCGCAATGGAGTTCCCGCTGTGACCAGCGACCGCACGAGAGCCGACCACCCGGCCGCCGGCCGTGCCCCGCACGACCGGACCGCACCCGACCGGACCTCGCACGGCCGAGCCGCGCGCACGCGCATCGCCGCGGCCTTCACCGACGCGGGGGTCACCGGCTGGCTGCACGCGCGCGACCTCGACACCGGCGCCGAGATCGCCCTCGGCGCCGACACCGCCGTCAGCACCTCCAGCGTCCACAAGCTCTGCCTGCTGGTGACGCTCTACCGCGAGGCCGCCGCCGGACGCGTCGACCTGACCCGGCAGGTCGACGTCCCCGCCACCGGCCGCACCCCCGGCGGGACCGGCCTCGCCGCCATGCTCGACCCCGCCCGCCTCTCGCTGCGCGACCTCGCCTACCTCACCGTGGCCGTCAGCGACAACGCCGCCGCCGACCTCCTGTGGGACGAGATCGGCCTCGACACCGTTAACCGCACCATGGCCGACCTCGGGCTGAGCCGCACCGTCGCCGTCCACCACATGCGCGACCTCATCGGCGCCCTCGCCGAGGACACCGGCCCGGACTCCCCGGTCGACCCCGCCGTCGTCGCCCGCCTCAGGGTCCTCGACCCCGCCTTCACCAACCACAGCACCCCGCGCGACATGACCGCGCTGCTCGCCGCCGTCTGGCACGGCGACGCCTGCCCCGGCGACCACGGCGCCGCCCTGCGCCGCCTCCTCGGCCTCCAGGTCTGGCCGCACCGCCTGGCCTCCGGCTTCCCCTTCGACGACGTCCGCGTCCACGGCAAGACCGGCACCCTCCCCACGCTGCGCCACGAGGTCGGCGTCGTCGAGTACCCCGACGGCGGCCGCTACGCCCTCGCCGTCTTCACCCGCGCCGCCGCCACCACCATCACGCTGCCCGCCGCCGACGCCGCCATCGGAACCACCGCCCGCCTCGCCGTCGACGCCCTCCGCGCCCGAGCCGCGACCGCCGCCGCGGAGTGACGGCCGCACGGGCCCGGCGCGGGACGGGAGTTCGCCCGGGCGCTCAGACGCGCGGGAGTGCCGCCTGCCGGGGCGGTGCGGTGGACGACGGGCAGGCCGAGATGCCCGCCCCATCGGCTGCCCTACTGCCGACCCGCCCCCACCACCGGAACGGGTCGGCGGGAGAAGGGAGTTCGCCGCACCGACAGGCGGAACCGCCTGGGCGCTCACGCACGCGGGGGCGGCGTTGCGCGGGCCGCAAGCTGGGCGGCGCCCGACGATCCGGTCGGAACACGGCGGCCGATCCGCCGTCCTGACGCCTGCACGACCGGATGGGCCTGCGCAGGACGGGAGTTCACCCTGCCGGCAGGCGGGACCACCCGGGCGCCCAGGCGCGCGGGCAGTGTGGTGGGCGATGAGCCCGACGGCGAGCGACAGGCCGACAGGCCCGGCACACCGGCCGCGCACGGGTGCCGCCCGACCGGTCGGCGGCTCGACTGCCGACGCCGGCCACCCCGCCCCCACTGCCGCCGGACGGACGAACAGGCGGGCCGGAGCAGGGAGTTCGCCCTGCCGACAGGCGGCCCCGCCCCGGCGCGCAGGCGCGCGGGGCGGTGTTGCGCGGGCCCCGGGCGCCGCAGCGGGCGGCGTGGTGGGCGATGAGCCCGACGGCGGCGAGGGGCAGGCCGAGGTGCTCGGCGATCCGGTCGGGGCCGTGGCCCTGGAGGGCGAGCAGGTAGGCGGTCTGGACCCGCGAGTCGTAGGCCACGTCGGGAGAGGTGGTGGCGGAGAAGTCGCGGTGGTCGAGCAGGTAGAGGCGCGGAACGCCGTCCTGGAGGGTCAGTTGGAGGAGGCCGCGGACGATCGGCGCGTCGGCGGGCAGGGTGAGCGGCGGCAGGTGCGGCGTCGGCCGGCGGAAGCCGCGCAGCAGGCGGGTGCCGCGCGCGGGGGTGCCGCCGTCGTGGGCGGTGCGCGCGGACGTGAACGCGGGGAAGGCGAAGCGGGTCATGGTGGAACCTCCGACGGCCCGAGGCCGGGGGGAGGGCGCGCGCGAGTGGACCGACCGGCGTCAGCGCGCGCCGGGAATGAGGGCGGAAAGCCGATGGCGGGGCCGACTGTGGCCCGGACTACTACTGGAGTCCATCTCTCTCGCCTCCTCCCGGTCGGGCGCGTGATCGCGCCGCTCGACACGGCAAGGAGCGGACCGGGCCCGCCGCGACGGCGACGCCGGTTCACCCCAACTCGTCAGAGCTTTGGCACTCCACGGCGTGATCCCCGGCGGGGAAGCCACTTGGGATCAACCCTTAGGTCGGGAAGATCTGTCCTGAACCTGGGCGTCTCTCGACGTCGTCGGGTCAGTGGCCTGTGTCCGTGAAGACGCCTCACCGAACGAGGTGCCTTTGAAACTCTCCCGATCATACCCCTTCCGGTGCCGGCCCACGAAGGGCCCTGTCCGCAGGACGCACCCGCCCGCCCGGCGGGCCCATGAGTACGGGCACCCGATCCCGGCCCCGGCCGACGGGAGCCGCGGCGGCGGCATCAGCCCGTCGGCGCCGGGCATGTATGAGAGGTCGTCCGGCAGCGGGCCGTGACGATCCGGCCCGGCCGGGACGCGGCCGGGGCAGCGCGGGGAGGCACCACGGACATGGGCGAACTGGACGGCAGGACGGCACTGGTGACGGGCGGGTCCCGTGGGATCGGGCGGGCGATCGCGCTGCGGCTCGCCGCCGACGGGGCCCTGGTCGCGGTGCACTACGGCGACAACGAGGCCGCGGCGGCGGAGACCGTCGCGCTGATCGCCAAGGCCGGCGGCCGGGCGTTCCCGGTCCGGGCCCGGTTCGGGGACGGCGACGCGGTGGACCGGCTGCTGGAGGGCCTCACCGCCGGTCTGGCGGAGCACGACCAGGACGGTCTGGACATCCTGGTCAACAACGCGGGCATCCACCTGGCCGGCTCGATCGCCCGGATCACCGAGGAGGAGTTCGACCGCCTGATGGCGATCAACGTGCGCGCGCCGCTCTTCGTGATCCAGCGGACCCTGCCGCTGCTGCGGGACGGCGGCCGGATCGTGACCGTGGCCTCGGCGGCCGCCCGGATCGGCTCACCCGTCCAGATCGGCTACACCCTCAGCAAGGCGGCGGTGGCGGCACTCGCCGCACCGCTCGCCAATGAGCTCGGCCGGCGCGGGATCACCGTGAACACGGTCAATCCGGGGGTGATCCTGACCGACATGACGTCCCCCTGGACCGGTGTGCCGGAGGCGATGGCCGGCCTGGAGGCGATCACCGCCCTGGGCCGGGTCGGTCTGCCCGAGGACGTCGCGGACGTCGTGGGCTTCCTGGTGGGCCCGCAGGGCCGCTGGGTGACCGGCCAGACCCTCGACGCCTCCGGCGGCACCTACCTGGGCCCGATCCCGCCCGAGGCCTGATCCGCCCGGGCGCCGGGGCCGGCGGCGGGCACCGCACCGCCACCGGCCCCGACCCCGGCGGCGCGGGCGGCCCGGGAACCGCGGATCGGCCCGGAGGCGTGATCATGAGGCATGAGCACTCATCTCCCCGAGGGACCGGCGACCCCCGCGCTGGTCGTCGACGTCGACGTCCTGGAGCGCAACATCGCCCGGATGGGCGCGGCGGCCCGGGCCGGCGGCTTCGCGGTCCGGCCGCACGCCAAGACCCACAAGTGCCCGGAGATCGCCCGGCGCCAGCTCGACGCCGGGGCGACGGGCCTGAGCGTGGCCACCGTCGGTGAGGCGGAGGTCTTCGCCGGGAGCGGCGTCTCGGACCTCTTCATCGCCTACCCCCTGTGGGTCGACGACGCCAAGGCCCGTCGGCTGCGCGCCCTCGCGGACTCCGCCGCGCTGCGGGTCGGGGCGGACTCCGTGGAGGGCGTCCGGCGCCTCGGGCGGGCGCTGCGCGGGGCGCCGGCCCCGGCGCAGGTGATGATCGAGGTCGACTGCGGCCACCACCGGACCGGGGTCGCCCCGGCCGACGCGGCCGCGATCGGCCTGGCCGCCGTCGACGCCGGGCTGGAGGTGGCGGGCGTCTTCACCTTCCCGGGGCACGGCTACGGTCACGACCCCCGGGCCCGTGAGCACGCGGCCCGCGACGAGGAGCGGGCGCTCGGCGAGGCCGCGGCGGCCCTGCGGTCGGCGGGGCTCGCCGTGCCGGTGGTGAGCGGCGGGTCGACGCCGACGGCCGGGCAGTGGCGGTCGGGCGCGGTGAACGAACTGCGCCCGGGCGTGTACGTCTTCAACGACGCCACCCAGCTGGCCATCGGCAGTTGCACCCCGGCGGACCTCGCCCTGTACGCGCTGGCGACGGTGGTGAGCACCCCGGCTCCCGGGCGGTTCGTCCTGGACGCTGGCAGCAAGGTGCTGGGCTCCGACACCTCGCCCTGGGTCCGCGGCCACGGCTACCTCCCGGACCACCCCGACGCGGTGCTGGCCTCGCTGTCCGAGCACCACGCCACCGTCGTCCTGCCGGAGGGCCGGCCCACCCCCCGGCTGGGGTCGCGGGTGGCCGTCGTCCCGGTGCACGTCTGCACCCCGGTGAACCTGGCCGACACCCTGGAGGTCGTCCGGGCCGGTGAGCCGGTCGACCGCTGGCCGGTGGCCGCCCGCGGCGCCAACAGCTGATCCCCGGGGCCGTGGTCCCCGGGGCGCTGGTCCCCGGGGCACGCCGTCACGGCGCGGGGACGGCCCGGTCGGGCAGCGGCACGGCGTGCAGGCAGGGGTGGGGGGCCGCCCCGGCCGGAGCGGAGAGGACGGTCGCGACCTCACCGACGATCTCCACCCGGAGCTCACCGCCCGGGCTCTCCCAGACCGGCCCGCCGCCGGGCCCCAGGGCCTCGGTGCGGTGCACCACCACGACGGACGGTGGGCCGTGCCCGCAGACCGGCCCGGGCAGGGTCACCGCGTAGCGGCGTTCAAGGCTCTCCATCGCCGGCCTCCTCGTCGGACTCCCCCACCCGTCGTCGATTCTCCTCCGAACCCGGGCTGCCGTACACGAACGGTACGGGTCTTGACGGCTTCCTGCCGCCCGTCCCGAGGCGGCGGCCCGGAACCGGTCGTCACCCGGGCGGGTACCCGGCCGGACCCGCACTACACCCGGGCACGACGCCCTGGTGCGCGCGGCCGGGAGCGGGCAGGCTGCTCCTGCGGTCCGGCCGTCCGGACCACGCCCCGCCGCCCCGCACCCGAAAGCGAGACCGCGCCGATGACCGACCCCCGAGCCGACACCGTCGACGGCCTGCTGCGCCGCAGCGCCCGCCGCCACCCCGACCGCATCGCGCTCACCTATCGTGACCGCAGCTGGACGTACCGGCAGCTCGACGACGCGGTCGGCCGCGCGGCCGGGCACCTGCGGACGCTGGGCCTGCGGACCGGCGACCGGGTCGCGGCGTACGGGCGCAACTCCGACGCGTACGCGATCGCCTTCCTCGCCTGCGCCCGGGCCGGACTGGTGCACGTCCCGGTCAACTACGCGCTCACCGGGGACGAACTGCGCTACCTGCTCGGCCAGTCCGGCAGCCGGGCGGTGCTCACCGACCCGGCGCTGGCCCCGGAGGTCGAACGGGTCCGGGACGGTCTGGACGTTCGGCACGTGGTGACACTGCGCGACGGCGACGGAGACGCCGACCTCCTCGGGATCGCGCTCGCCGGCCCGGTGCCCGACCTCGACGCCGGGGTGCAGGAGGGCGACCTCGCCCAGTTGCTCTACACCTCCGGCACCACCTCCCGGCCGAAGGGCGCGATGATGACCCACCGCGCCCTGATCCACACCTACCTCTCCGGCATCCAGGCCCTCGACCTGCACGAGGACGACCGGCCGCTGATCTGCATGCCGCTCTACCACTCGGCCGCCCTGCACGTCTTCCTGCTGCCCTACCTCGCCGTCGGCGCCTCCGTGCTGCTGCTGGACGCGCCCGACATCCCCGAACTGCTCCGCCGGATCGAGCGCGACCGGATCGGCTCGCTGTTCCTGGCCCCGACGGTCTGGGTGCCGCTGGCCAACCACCCCGACCTGGACCGGCACGACCTGTCCTCGCTGCGCAAGGCCCAGTACGGCGCCTCGGTCATGCCGGTGGCGGTGCTCGACCGGCTGCGCGAGCACGTCCCGTGGGTCGGCTTCTACAACTGCTTCGGCCAGTCCGAGGCCGGGCCGCTGACCACCGTGCTGCGGCCGGAGGAGCACGGCGAGCGACCGGCGTCCTGCGGCCGGCCGGTGCTGTTCGTGGAGGCCCGGATCGTCGACCGGGACGGGGCCGAGGTGCCGCCCGGCACCCCCGGCGAGATCGTCTACCGCTCGCCGCAGCTCTGCCTCGGCTACTGGGACGCGCCCGAGCAGACCGCCGAGGCCTTCAAGGGCGGCTGGTTCCACTCCGGGGACCTGGTGGTCGCCGACGGGGCGGGCTACCTCACCGTGGTCGACCGGATCAAGGACGTGATCAACACCGGCGGGGTGCTGGTCGCCTCCCGGGAGGTCGAGGAGGCCGTCTACAGCCACCCGGCGGTGGCCGAGGTGGCGGTGGTCGGGGCGCCGGACGAGAAGTGGATCGAGGCGGTCACCGCCTTCGTGGTGCTCCGGCCCGGCACCGCCGCGCCCACCGCGGCGGAGCTGACCGCCCACGTCCGGAGCCGGCTGGCACCCTACAAGGTCCCGAAGAGCGTCCACTTCGTCGACGCGCTGCCGCGCAACCAGAGCGGCAAGCTGCTCAAGCGCGAGCTCCGGGCCCGGCTCTCGACGGACCGGGCTTAGGGCCTGTCTCCCGGATCCTTGCCCGAGCCCGTGCCCGTGCCCGCCAGGAGTGCGGTCTGGAAGACGAAGCGGTTCCACGGGGTGCGCGGGTCGCGGCCGGTCGCGGCGGCCAGGCGGCGCAGCCGGTAGCGGACCGTCTGCGGGTGGAGGTGCAGACGGGCGGCGGCTCCGGCGGCGCCGTCGGCGTAGATCACGCTCTCCAGCGTCCGCCGGGTGGAGTCGTCGCGGGCGAGCGGGCCGAGCACGGCCCCGGCGACCCGGCTCGGATCGGCGTCCGGGTGTCCGGTCACCAGGGCGACCACCTCCAGGTCGCCGCGGTCGAGCACCCGGCGCTCCGCCCGGACCTGTGCCGGGGCGTGCCGGACGCCGTGGACGGCGAGCCGGTAGTCGCGCGGCGCGGTGGCGGCGGTGACCTCGGTGAGCAGCGCGCCGGTGAGCCCGTGCCCGGCCGCCAGGCGGTGCAGCGCCGCCGGGTCGACGGCCTTGACCAGGGCCACCCCGACGCCGTCCAGCACGGTGTGCAGCGCGGTGAGTTCGGGGCCGGCCGGCTCGCCCGCGGCCCGGGCGTCCAGGGCCGCGGTGACCAGCGCCGCCGCGCCCGCCGGGTCGTCGGCCGCGCTCACCACCACCAGGTCGAAGGCGGAGGGCAGTTCGGCGTCCAGCTCGCGCAGCCGGGCGCGCAGCGTGCCGGCATGGCTCTGCCGCCCGAGCAGCAGGTCGGTGAGCAGTCCGCGGAGCGAGCGCTCGCGGTCCTCGCTGAGGATCCGCCCGGTGGACTCGTAGCCCTCGAAGATCGCTTCGGAGGACTGGTCGAGCACCGTCAGCCAGACCCGGGCGAGCGCACTCAGTTCGGGGACGGACACGGCGTCGGCGAAGCGCTCGCCGATCCGGTCGAAGAACGCCAGCGCGGCCACCCGGTAGGCGCGCAGCACGGCCGGCAACGGACGGGCGTCGCGGGCCCGGACCGCGCCCACACCGCGGAACATCCGCAGGTCATCGGCGCCCAACGCCCCGTCCACGGCCCAGAGTTCGAGCACCCGGCGGAAGGTCCAGGCGATGATGGAACGGACCTCCTCGAGCTGCCGGGGGTCCAGGTTGGCGTACGCGGGGATCTCCCGGGCGACGGCGGCCAGGAAGGCGTCCACCATGCCCGCCTCGTCCGCCAGGATCCGGGCCACGACCCGCTGCCGCGCCACCGAGGGGTCCTGCGCCGTCGGCACAGTCTTCTTTGTCACCACCTGACAAGCCTAGTGCCGGCCCGCCGGCCGCCGGTGACCATGGGACCGCGCAGCCGTCGCGACCGGGCGACGGGGATTCCCCCGGAGGGAGAGCTGGATGCCGTTCGAGCCTGAGGTGATCGTGGTCGGGGCGGGGCTGGCCGGGCTGGTCGCGACGCACGAGCTGGCGCGGGCCGGCCGGCGGGTGCTGGTCGTCGAGCAGGAGAACCGGCGCAATCTGGGCGGCCAGGCGTTCTGGTCGCTCGGCGGCCTGTTCTTCGTGGACAGCCCGGAGCAGCGCCGGACCGGCGTCAAGGACTCGCTGGAGCTGGCCCGGCAGGACTGGTTCGGCTCGGCGGCCTTCGACCGGCCGGACGACGAGGACCTCTGGGGGCGCCGCTGGGCCGAGGCCTACCTGGCCTGGGCGGCCGGCGGCAAGCGCGAGTACCTGCGCCGGCTGGGCCACCGGGTGGTGCCGCTGGTGGGCTGGGCCGAGCGGGGCGCCGGTTCGGCGACCGGCCACGGCAACTCGGTGCCGCGCTTCCACATCACCTGGGGCACCGGGCCGGGGGTGGTGGAGCCGTTCCTGCGGCCGGTGCTGCGGGCGGAGCGCGCCGGGCTGGTGCGGTTCGCGTTCCGGCACCGGGTGGACGAGCTGCTGACCGAGGGCGGCGCGGTGGTCGGCGTCCGGGGTGCGGTGCTGGCACCCGATGACTCCGCGCGCGGGGTGGAGTCCTCCCGGGAGGTGGTCGGGCCGTTCGAGCAGCGGGCCGCGGCGGTCGTGGTGACCTCCGGCGGCATCGGGCACAACCACGCGCTGATGCGCGCCAACTGGCCGGTCGAGCGGGTCGGTCCGGCACCCGAGCACCTGATCTCCGGCGTGCCCGCCCATGTGGACGGCCGGATGCTGGCGATCACCGAGCGGGCCGGCGGCCGGGTGGTCAACCGCGACCGGATGTGGGCCTACACCGAGGGCGTCCACAACTGGGACCCGGTCTGGCCGGACCACGCGATCCGGATCCTGCCCGGCCCCTCCTCGATGTGGTTCGACGCCCACGGGCAGCGGCTGACCGGCATGTCCGGGGTGCCGGGGGCCGACTCGATCGGCGCGATGCGGCAGATCCTGGCCACCGGCCACGACTACTCGTGGTTCGTCCTGACCCAGTCGATCATCGAGAAGGAGTTCGCGCTCTCCGGTTCGGAGCAGAACCCCGATCTGACCTCCCGCGACCTGGGGTTCGCCCTGCGCAGCCGGCTGGCCAAGGGCGCGCCCGGCCCGGTGGAGCGGTTCAAGCAGCACGGCGAGGACTTCGTGGTCGCCCGGACCCTGCCCGAGCTGGTCGCGGCGATGAACGGGATCACCCGTGGCCCGGAGCTCGACCCGGAGCTGATCGAGCGTCAGATCGAGGCGCGGGACCGGGAGTTGGGCAACGAGTTCAGCAAGGACGTGCAGGTGATGGCGATCCGCAACGCCCGCCGGTCGCTGACCGACCGGATCGCCCGGGTCGCCCGGCCGCACCGGATCCTCGACCCGGCGCACGGCCCGCTGATCGGGGTGCGCCTCAACATCCTGTCCCGCAAGACGCTCGGCGGCCTGCAGACCGACCTGGACTCCCGGGTCCTCGACGCCGCCGGCGCCCCGGTGCCCGGTCTGTACGCCGCCGGGGAGGTGGCCGGTTTCGGCGGCGGGGGCGTGCACGGGTACAACGCGCTGGAGGGCACCTTCCTGGGCGGCTGCATCTTCTCCGGCCGGGCGGCCGGGCTGGCCCTCGCCCGGGGCCGCTGAGGCCGACGGCGGTCGGTGCGCCCGGGTCAGGGCGCACCAGCGTCCGGGCACCCCTGGTCGGTCGGTGAGCCTGGTCGCTCGGTGAGCCGGGCCGGTCGGTGAGCCGGGTCAGTCGGTGAGCCAGGGTGCCTCGGGCAGCTTGGCCTCGGCGTCGTGGCCGGAGAAGTCCACCGCGGTCGGCGTGCCCACGCCCGCCATCCGCATGGTGAGCCGGCCCAGCGTGCCGTCGCCGTCCACCCAGTAGGTGAGCGGTGAGCGGTTGCCGTCCGGCGCGGCGCCCTGGGCGCGCGGGCCGGCGAAGCGGTCGTAGTCGTGGCCGGCGATCCGGTCCCGGCCGAGCCATCGGGCGCCGGACTGGGCGAGCAGCAGCGGGTTGTCCGGGCGGTCGGCGCCGACCTGGGTGAGCAGTTGCAGCCCGGCGTCCAGCGGGTCGGCGGTGTAGCTGCGGGGCGACCAGCCGCTGCGCGGGACGTGTTCGGCCTGCTGCCAGTACGGGCTGTGGTCGTCGGCCGGTTCGGGGGCCAGGCCGAGGCCGTCGGTGTCCCAGATGATCAGGCCGTGGTCCAGCGGGCCGCCGCCGGCGCCGGTGGACCAGTAGCGGCCCACGCCCCGGTGGGTGCGGTAGTCGACGACGCCCTCGACCCGGATCCGCACGCCGCCGCCCTCGTCGGCGGTGAGCACCGTGCCCACCGGGCTGGCCTGGTAGAGGTGCAGTCGGGACAGGGCCAGCCGGGCGGCCTCGTCGGTGGTGACCGGCCGTTCCGCGGCGTCGGCGGACCCGGCCCGGTAGACGAGGAATCCGCCCACCGCGGCGACGCACACCGCGAGCGCGATCAGCACCGTCCACCAGGGGGTGCGCCTGCGCCGGGGCGGGCGGGCGGCGGCGGTGGCGGAAGCAGCAGCCTTCGTCGTGCGGGCCATGCGCTCGGGTTCTCCGATCCGTGGATCACGTCGTGCGGTCGGGCGCGGAACCGGGCGGGTCCGCGGTCCTCACGGTCCGCGTACCCGCCCGGTCCGGGCGTCACCCCGTCGCTGCGGGAGTTGTCCCCCCGTCAGCGCGGGACGGTCATCGGTGCTGGGCCCGGCGTCGGCGCACCAGCACGAACAGTGCCGTACCGAGCACGATCAGCACCGCGGCGCCGGTCGCGATCAGCGGCATCCCGCTGCTCGCACCGGTGTGCGGCAGTTCACCGCCGGGGGCGGGCGCCGGTGGGGCCGGCGTGCTCGGCGGGGTCGGGGTCGGCGTCGGGGTCGGGGTGGGCGTCGCCGACGCGGTGGGCGTCGGGGTGGGGATCAGCTTGTTGACGGCCGTGACGCTGACCCCGTCGTCCAGGTTGTCGGCGGTGAGCACCAGCGGTCCGAAGACCGTGTTGTCGGGCGCCGAGTAGCCGTCGGGCGGGCTCAACTCCTGCCAGTAGTACGTCCCGGGCAGACCGCTGCCCTGGCAGATGCCGTCGGCACCGGTCGTGCAGGGGTCACCGACGGGCGTGTCCGGTGTGGTGCCCTTGGTCTGCAGGCCGTCGGTGCCGTTGGTCTCGTGCCACAGCTGGAACTTGGCACCGGCCAGCGGCTTGCCGTCCTGGTCGTTCTTGACCAGCTTCAGCGCGCCCTCCTGCTGGCGGTAGCCGAAGTCGAAGGTGTGGTCGTTCTCCCCCGGACCGCCGGTGGTCAGCGCCCGTTCGGGGAACCTGGCCCCGGCCGGGACGATGCCCTTGGAGTCGATGAAGTGGTTGTCGCCGACGTCGTGGTCCGTGGGCACCCAGTGGTACAGCGGGCCGCCCTTGGCGTAGTCGGTGGGGTTGTCGATCCTGATGGTGTACTTGGTGTGCGGCTTGAGGCCGCCGGGAACGTCGCTGTCGTCGAAGTAGTACTCGCCGCGCGCCGTCGTCTTGGTGGTGCCGACCACCTTTCCGGACTCGTCGTAGAGGTTGACGGTGGCGCCGACCACCGGCTTCTGACCCGGGTTCTGGATGCCCTTGCGCTCGGGGTCGTACCAGACCCGGTTGCCGATCTGCAGCGGCGCCTGGTCGCAGAGCACTTCGAGGTCACCCATCGCCGCGCCCTTGCCGAACGGCGAGTTGGTCGTCGCCGGGGTCAGCCGCAGGCCGAACTTCGGGTCGTGGCTGCCGTCCGCGCGCTCCATGAAGGAGGTGCCGTAGCCGACCGGGGTGTGGTCCGGGTCGAAGGCGGAGGCCGCCACGGTGCTCTCGACCCTGGAGAGCGCCGCGCCCGCGAACACCGTGTTGTGGTGGCCGACCTGGTCCCAGCCGGTGGAGAAGAACCGGGCGCCGCGGACGGTCTTGCCGCAGCCGAGGTTGACGTCCATCACGTACATGCCGTTCGACAGGCAGGCCTTGTCGAGGTCGCCGCCGGACATCACGGTGGCCGAGTTGGGCGCCGGGGCGCCCGGGCCGCGGTCGGCGAAGCGGTCCTTGAAGGCCAGCAGCATCGTGCCGTCGGTCTCGAACAGGATCTTGCCCAGCTCCGGTTCGGGGAACGCGATGGTGGTGATGTTGCAGGGCTTGCCGTTCTGCGAGGCCGGGAAGGTGCTGGTCCACGGGAACCAGCCCGCCCCGTCGCAGGTGCCCGAACCGACGGTGGACAGCCGTGGGTAGTCCATCGGCTGGTCCAGCACCGGCTTGCCGAACGCCCCGCTGCCGAGGTCGAACGGCAGCACCAGGGCGCGCACGTCGCTGAGCTTGCCGGTGGACTCGCCGGAGCAGACCCCGCCGAGGTAGCCGACGCCGTCCTGGAGGCCGAGGCCGTACGGACGCCAGTCCCCGGCCGACGGGCAGCCCGGGTCCGGGATCGGGTACGCGGCCTTCGGCGCCGAGGCCGTCGGCGTGGTCGCGTCGTAGCGGTAGAGCTTGCGGTCGTTCAGGTTGACGACGAACAGGTCCTTGCCGTCGTCGGTGATCTTGATGCCGCCCAGGCTCTCCTTTCCGGGCACGTCGAGGAAGGCGTCGTCCGTCCCCGGCCCGTGCGCGGTGCTGCCCGCGTTCGGGACGGTGGTGAAGACGGTCGTCTTCGCCGGGGTCTGCGTCATGTCGGTGACGTAGATCCCGCCGGAGCCCGCCGGGCCGTAGTCGGTGGTCCGCTTGGCCGTCGCCGCGGAGAACACCCGCTTGTCGGCCTTGCTCCAGGTGATGCCGAAGATCGTGCCGGTGTCCCCGTCGGTGGCGACGTCGGTCGTCACCGCGTTGCCCGGGGCGCCGTCCTGGCCGCGCGAGTTGTACGGGTAGGTGACCAGCGTGCGCTGGGACTTGCCCTGGTACGTCGCGGTCTGGCAGGCGGTCGCCAGCGGCGCGTTCTTCTGGCAGTAGTCCGCCGGGTTCCACAGCCCGGTGGTGTACGAGACGTTCTTGCCCCCGCTGAGGTCGACGAACTCCTCGTTGGAGCTGAGCTGGGTCGGCGCGCCGTCCAGCCCCTGCCGGGAGGCGAAGGCCGGGAAGAGCACGCCCGGCTTCGGGTTGATCACCTGGACCCGGTACTTGCCACCGGTGGCCTTGCTGGTCGCGGGCGACAGGGTGACCGTGCCGTCCGCCGCCGTTGTGCCGTCGATCGAGACGCCGGCATCGTCGGTGAGCGTCACCTTGACGCCCGCCATGTTCGGCTCCAACGCGGGCGTCCAGGTGCCCGAGTTGTCCACGGCCCGGATCACCCGGACCGTGACCGTCCCGTCGCCGGTCTGCGAGACCGCCGACGGGACGGCCGCCAGCGAGCTGCCGCCCACGACGATGGCGAGTGCCGCGACGCGGCCCACGGCGCGACGGCCGGACCGGCCGGGCCGCAGCCGGTCCGGGCCGCGTGCGGCGCCGTTCATCAGTTCATTCGTTGTTCTCATCCCTGCTCTCATCGTCCGGAAGGCCTAATAGCCCGACTAACTGAGGGAGCCCACAGCGTGGCCTGAAACCGCCGTGGTTAACGTGAGCTTAAAGGGAATTCACCCAAGTGGGTGGCAGAACGTGGAACTTTGACGATGCATCAGACGTCTCCATGACGCCGCCTCCTGACGGATGCTCACGGCTCGACCGCTTCGACCAGCGCGAATCTGAGTCCGGAGACGTGGCGGACACACAACAAACGTTATGTCGACAAAGCTGCTCGACCACGTAGGGTGACCGCACCTCGAACAGCACTACGAATGCCCCGGAAATTCGGCACAGCCCGCACAGAACCGCCCACGATTCATTCCAACCCACCAGCCTCAGGAGCAACGTTCGCCCACGGTCGGAGGAACCCGTGGGGAGTCGGGACGGTCGAGGCACGACGGCGCACCCGACCGGCCGGAGCACTCGAACGGCCGACGGCGGCCCGCGCCCCCGGCCCGCGCCGTCCCCGCCGCGTCCCTCCGGTGTCCCCTCCTCGTCCCCGGATGACCGGTCGGGTGTCCCAAGCCGCAGGTCAGCGCGCTGGGACGAGCAGCGGCGTCCCCGGTCGACGTCCCAGCCCGCCGAACGGGCCCGCGCCTGGTGCAGAGTCCTCCCTGTCGGCTCCGGGGTGGACCGACGGATCACGGGGCGAGGCGGGCGACCGCGGCCCGCGCCCGGCTACGGAGGATTGCGATGACCATCATGAAGAAGGCCGCTCTCGCGGCGGCCGCGAGCCTGCTCCTCGCCACCGGCGGCATCGCCACCGCCGGCACCGCGTCGGCGGCGACCTCGATCAGCTGCGCCGGCCACGAGTACGAGCAGGGTGGCGCGCCGTTCAAGCCCTCCGAGTCGGACAAGCACTTCGGCTTCTACAACGGCTACACCGACACCCCGTCCCCGTCCACCTTCAGCTGGACCACCGTCGAGGCGCAGTGCCTGCTCAACACGATCGGCAGCAACCTGACCGTGGACGGCTACTACGGGCCGAAGACCCAGGACGCCCTTCGCGTCGTCCAGCGCGAGGAGAGCCTGACCCCGGACGGCTTCGTCGGCCCCGACACCTGGCCCGTGCTGCGCTTCGTCGCCAACTGATCCCGTCCCAGGCCCCCTGGGAACAGCTCCAGCACCCGAACCACGCGGGCCGGGGTCGGACGACCGACCGTTCCGGGCAGCCCCGACGGCCGACCCGGGAACCGTCCGGCCCACCCACCACTCGAAGGGCAGACCCATGAAGGCAGCAGGCAGGCGTGCCGTACGGAACACCGCCATGCTCGGCGCGGTGGTGGCAGCCGTCGCCGGACTGACCGCGACGCCGGCCCAGGCGCAGACCGGCTACTGGCAGTCCTGCATGCAGGAGGTCGGCAGCTACCACTACCTGGGCTGGGACCTCCCGGACGTGACGCTCGGCAAGGGCTCGGGCGGCGTCTGCGTCAAGGAGCTGCAGTCCGACCTCGTACAGCTGGGTCTCGTCGCGAGCCAGGACGTCGCCACCTTCGTGGACGGCGACTTCGGCGGCAAGACCTACGACGCGGTCGTGGCCTACCAGCGCAAGTTCTCGGACGCCGGCGGCGTGGACGGCCTGGTCGGACGGAACACCTGGCACGGCCTGATCGCCCGCACCGAGTTCGAGTAGGCCTCCCGGCCGGCGCGGTCGGCGACCGGAGACGCGAGCCCGGCAGCCACCGGCCCGCGCGCCGACACCGAGCGGCGCAGTCCCCTTCGACGGGGGCTGCGCCGCTCGGTGCTGTCCGCGGTCTCGTCCCGAGCGGTGTTCTTGACGTACCGTCGACAACCCCTGGCCGCCGTCACCCCCCGCCGGAGCATCCGTGACCCCTCTTCGAAGAGCCCGCACCGCCGTGCTCGCGGTGGCGGCCCTGCTGGCCGCCCTCGTGACCACCGCCCCGCCCGCGCGCGCCGCCCTCCCCGCGCCGGCGCCCGCCGGCGCCCGACTCGCCGCCTCCTGGACCGGCCCGCTGAGCACCCGCGGCCGGTACGTGGTCGACGCGAACGGCGACCGGTTCAAGCTCAGGGCCGGCAACTGGTCCGGCGCCCAGGGCACCTGGGAGGGCAGCGGCCCGACCACCGACCCGGCGGACAACCAGGCCGGCCAGGTCTCCTACAACCTCCCGCTCGGCCTGGACCGGGCACCGATCGACCGGATCCTGGCGGGCTTCCACGGCCTGGGCCTGAACGCGATCCGGCTGCCGTTCGCCGACGCGCTGATCCACGACACCGGCACCGTGCCCGACGTCGCCGTCGCCGCCAACCCCCGGCTCCGGGGGATGACCCCGCTGGAGGTCTACGACGCCGTGGTGGCCGCGCTGACCGCCGACGGGTTCGCGGTCATCCTCAACAACCACACCACCGGCTACCGGTTCTGCTGCGGACTGGACGGCAACGAGCGCTGGAACAGCGGCCAGAGCACCCAGCAGTGGGAGGACGACTGGCTGTTCATGACCCGGCGCTACCGGGCGAACAAGCGGGTCGTGGGCGCGGACCTGCGCAACGAGGTCCGCCGGGACACCTGGGACGACCCCAACTGGGGCCTGGGCGACAGCCACGACGCGTACGCGGCCTTCGAGGAGGCCGGGAACGCGATCCTGCAGGCCGACCCGGACCTGCTGGTCATCATGGAGGGCATCAACTGGTACGGCATCCCCGCCGCCGGACTCCCCCACGGCCGCCCGCTGCTCACCCCGGTGGAGACCCTGTCCAACACCCTGGTCCGGTCCGACAAGCTGGTCTACTCCGCCCACTTCTACGCCTACACCGGCCCGGCCAACACCGGCGCGGCCACCGGCAGCCCGGGCGCCACCGGCGATCCGCGCTACGAGGACTTCACCCCCGACCAGCTCGCCCAAGTGGTCGACCAGCAGGCGCTGTTCGTCACCCGGTCCGGCCGGCACTTCACCGCCCCGGTCTGGGTCAGCGAGTTCGGCGCCGCCGGCCGCGGCTCGACCGACGGCCGGGAACAGGCCTGGTTCGACCGCTTCACCGACCTGCTGGCCTCCACCGACACCGACTTCGCGATCTGGCCGCTGGTCGGCTGGCAGCACGACGGCGTGCCGAACGACTCCTGGGCGCTGCTCTCCTACGACACCGCCGGCCGGCAACTCGGCCTGGACGACCCCGGGGACTGGCGCGCCGCCGACTGGCACAAGCTGGTCGACGCCCCCTCCCGCACCGGCCGGGTCGCCCCGGTCGCCCGCTGGAACATGCTCGACCTCGACCACGCCGACCAGAACGTGTCCGCCCGCATGCTGGACCGGCCCGACTGGAGCCCCGGCAACCGCAAGGGCGACTGCCCGGACGGCCAGCGCCTGACCGGTCTCGGCCGGGGCAGCAGCCGGGGCCTGTGCACCGACGCCGGGCAGCCCGCCGTCGGTGCCGGGGACTGGGTGACCGTCACCGACCAGCGCTACGTCACCGGGGGCGACTGGGCGTCCGGCTACGACAAGCTCCAGTGCCCGGACGGCAGTTTCGCGGTGGGCTACGCCGTGCACGGCAACGCGATGGCCGCGCTGCTCTGCGCCCCGGCCGCCGGCGCCCTGCCGACCGGCGGCCGCACGGTCTGGTTCGACCACGGCGACAACCGGCCCGGCACCGGCGGCTCGGCCGGGAGCGACTGGGCGCCGGGCAGCTACAAGGGCCAGTGCGCCGACGGCGAGTACCTGGCCGGGGTGGCCGACACCTGGCGGTGGCTCGAGTACGGCGTCCCGGACGCGCTGCTCTGCCGCCCGCTGGGCTGACGGGTACCGGACCGACGGGCGCTGAAGGTGCCGCGCCCGGATCTGCCGGGCGCGGACCACCGCCCCGGGCGCCCCGGGGCGCACACCCGCCACACCCCGGTGGTACCGGCCGCGCGGGCGGCCCGGTCGGTACCCTGCCGGGAACGGCGACCGCACGACCGGGGCTGGTGACCATGTCGAAGCAACTCCCCTTCCACCGGCCCGATCCGATGACCGCGGCCCCGGAGTTCCGCGCCCTCCAGGAGTCCGGCGGGATCGCCCGGGTGCGCACCTTCGCCGGGCACCCGGCCTGGTTGGTCACCCGGCGCGAGGACGTCGTCCGGATGCTCTCGGACGACCGCTTCGGCCGGGCCCACCCCGACCCGCCCGCGGCGCCCGTGCTCTCCGCGACCGGGCAGTTCTACGGCCCGCAGGGCACCGACCACGAACGGTTGGAGGAGGAGTTCCGGGTCCTGCGCCGGGTCACCGCCAACTCGCTGTCCGTGCGCCGGGTCCGGGCGCTGCGGCCGCGGATCGAGGAGCTCGCGGCGCACCGGATCGACCGCCTGGTGGCCGCCGGCCCCCCGGCCGACCTGCACGCGCTGCTCGCCGAACCGCTGCCCGTCGACGTGGTGTGCGAGCTGCTCGGCGTCCCGTCCGAGGACCGGGCGGAGTTCCGGCGGTGGACCGCCGACGTGGTGTACCTCGCCGAACCCGAGCGGGTCTGGACGGCGCTCGGGCGGCTCAACGACTACGTGCGCGCGCTGATGGAGCGCAAGCGCGCCGCGCCCGCCGCGGACGTCCTCACCGACCTGGTGCGGGCGCAGGACGAGGGCCTGATCGACGCGAACCTCTCGGTGCTGTGGGCGGTCGCCCTGCTGTTCGCCGGTCACGTCACCACCGTGACCAGGATCGGCACCGGGGTGCTCCAGTTGCTCGCCCGCCCCGAGCGGCTCCGGGCGCTGTCGGCCGACCCCGCGCGGCGGGCCGCCACGGTGGAGGAACTGCTGCGGGTCGGCCAGCCGGACCTGGGGCTGGTCTGGCGCTGGGCGGTGGTCGACGTCGACACCGGGGACGGCCGGATCGCCGCCGGGGACCTGGTGCTGTTCGCCAACGGCCCGGCCTGTCTGGACCCGACGGCCTACCCGGACCCGGACCGCTTCGACCCCGACCGCTACCACCCCGAGCGCTTCGAGGGGGTCGGCCCGCCCCCGCCGCACACCGCCTTCGGCGCCGGACCGCACCTGTGCGTCGGGGCGAGCCTGGCCCGGTTGGAGCTGGAGGTGGTGTTCGAGCTGCTGTTCCGGCGGCTGCCCGGGCTCCGACTGGCCGTGCCGGAGTCAGAACTCCGCTGGAAGGAGAGCCAGTTGACCGGCGGCCTGGCGGAGCTGCCGGTCACCTGGTGACGGCGCCGCGCCCGCCGGCTAGGACCGGGGCGCCAGGCCGACCGGGCAGACCACCGGGGTGCCGTGCACCGGGTCGGTGAGGATCGCGCTCTCCACCCCGTACAGCTCGCGCACCAGCTCCGGGGTGACGATGTCGCGCGGCGCGCCCTGGGCGGCGATCCGGCCCTCGCGCATGGCGACCATGTGGTCGGCGTAGCGGCAGGCGGTGGTGAGGTCGTGCAGCACCAGCACGACGGTGCGGCCGCGGCCGGTCAGCCCGCGGACCATCTCCAGCACCTCCAGGGCGTGGCCCATGTCGAGTGCCGAGGTGGGCTCGTCCAGCATCAGGATGTCGGTGTCCTGGGCGACGGCCATCGCGATCCAGGCGCGCTGGCGCTGGCCGCCGGAGAGGGTGTCCAGCGGGCGGTCGGCCAGCTCGTGCAGGTCGGCCGCGGTGAGCGCGTGCTCGACCGCCTCCGCGTCGGCGGCGGACCACTGGCGCAGCAGGCCCTGGTGCGGCTGGCGGCCGTAGCGGACCAGGTCCCGGACGGTCAGCCCGTCGGGGGCGGTGGCGGACTGCGGCAGCAGGCCGACGATCCGGGCGATCGCGCGGGTGGGGAGCGAGCCGAGCGGCTTGCCGTCGAGCAGCACCGCGCCGGAGCGCGGGGCGACGGTCCGGGCCAGGCCGCCGAGCAGGGTGGACTTGCCGCAGCCGTTCGGGCCGACGATCACGGTGACCTGCCCGGGCGGCAGCCGGAGGTCCAGGTCGTGCACCACCGGGGTGCGGTCGTGGCCGAGGGTGAGCCCCGCAGTCTCCAGCCGGGGCGCCGGGGCGGTGGCGGTGCGGGCGGTCATGCGGTCCTCCGGGGACGGGTGGTGAGCAGCAGCCAGAGCAGGTACGGGCCGCCGACGACGGCGGTGACCAGTCCGGCGGGCACCTCCAGGGGCGACAGGACGGTGCGGCCGATCAGGTCGGCGACCAGGGTGAGGGCGGCCCCGGCGGCGGCCGAGGTGAGCACCGGCACCGAGCGCGGCCCGGCGATCCGGCGGGCGGCCTCGGGCGCGGCGAGGGCGATCATGCCGAGCGGGCCGGAGACGGCGACCGCCAGGCCCGCGCAGACCACCGCGACCAGCAGCACCGAGACCCGCAGCCCGCGCACCCGGACGCCCAGCCCGGTGGCGACGGCGTCGGAGAAGCGCAGCAGGGCGAGTCGGCGGCCGAGCAGCATCCCGGCCGGGATGCAGAGCAGCAGGCCGAGTTGGAGGTACCCGACGGCTTCGGCGGAGCGGCCGTTGAGGGTGCCGACCGTCCAGGCGTAGGCGGCGTTGGCGGAGTCGATGGCGGCCCGGGAGAGCATCAGGTTGGTGACCGCGCCGAACACCGCGCCGACGCCGAGGCCGACCACCAGGAAGCGGTAGCCGTTGCGGCCGGCCCCGCCGCCGAGCGCGAAGGCGAGCGCGGCGGCGGTCGCGGCGCCGACCAGTGCGGCGGCGGAGGGCAGCAGTTGGGTGGCGGTGCCGGTGACGGAGGCGACCGCGAAGGCGGTGGCGCCGTTGTTGAAGCCGACGGTGTCCGGGGTGGCGAGCCGGTTCTGGGCGAGGGTCTGCATCAGGCAGCCGGCCACGCCCAGCGCGGCGCCGACGGCCAGTCCGGCCTCGGCCCGGGGCAGCCGCAGCTTCTCCACCAGCAGTACGTCCCGCGGGGTGCCGCTGCCGAAGGCGGCGCGCAGCGCGTCGACCGGGTTGAGGTGGGTCTCGCCGACGGCCAGCGCGACCGCGGTCACCACGACCACGACGGCCAGCAGGGCGAGGCTGCCGAGCAGCGGACGGACCGGGAGCAGCACGGAGCGGCCGCCGAGGGCGAGCAGCCGGGTGCCGGGCGGCACCGGCACCGGTCGCGCGGCCGGGGCCTTCAGGGCGTCGGGCGTGGGGGTGGGAGGAGTCACAGTGCGGGCATCCTGTGCGAGCGGACGACGGCGACCAGGACGGGGGCGCCGCACAGTGCGGTCATCACCCCGAGCGGCATCTCGTACGGGCGGGCGAACAGCCGGGAGGCCACATCGGCGAGCAGCACCACGGCCGGGCCGAGCAGCGCGGAGACGGCGAGCAGCCGGCGCAGGTCGGGGCCGACCAGCGCCCGGGCGGCGAACGGCACGACCAGGCCGACGAAGGAGACCGGCCCGGCGATCGCGGTGGCGGCGCCGACCAGCAGCGCGACGGCGGCCACCGCGAGGGCGCGGGTCCGCCGGGGCTTGTGGCCGAGGCCGGTGGCGACGTCGTCGCCGAGGCTGAGCGCGGTCAGGGCCGGGCCGGAGACCGCCGCGAGCAGCAGGCCGAGTCCCAGGACCGGGAGCACGGCGAGGAGTTGGTCGGTGCCGCGGCCGGCGACCGAGCCGATGGTCCAGAACCGGATCTCGTCGGCGGCCCGGGCGTCGGTGAGCAGCAGCACCGAGGAGCCGGCGTTCATCAGTCCGCTGAGCGCGGCCCCGGCGAGGACCAGCCGGACCGGGTCGTCGCCGGCGCCGCGCAGCCGGGCGGCGCCCAGGGCGAGCAGGCAGCCGGCCGCGGCGCCGAGCACGGCGACGTACGGGCCGACGCTCGCCGCGCTGGCGCCGAGCACGAGGGCGACCACGACGGCGAAGGAGGCTCCGGTGCTGACGCCGAGCAGCCCGGGTTCGGCCAGCGGGTTGCGGGCGGCGGCCTGGAGGACGGTGCCCGCCACGCCGAGGGCGAGGCCGACGGCCACGGCCACGGCGGTGCGGGGGGCGCGCAGTTCGAACACGGTGAAGCGGGAGTCGGAGTCGCCGTCACCGAGCAGGGTGGCGAGGGCCCGTGACGGTCCCACGTCGCCCGCGCCGAGCAACAGGCTCGCCAGGACCGCAACGAGCAGCGCGGCGGCGGCGGGTATCAGGCCGCGCAGCAGTAGTGATCGGAACGTCACACCGGTTCTCCCCGTCAGGGTTTTGCCTATGGTTAGGCTAACCTCATAATCAATTCGTCCGTAAACTACCATTACCCGGAGAATGTCCATGCTTGGCACCCGCTTTACCAAGACCCTGCTCGGTGCGGCCGTGGCCGGCGCCCTCTCCCTGGGCCTGACCGCGTGCGGCTCCTCGGGCTCCAAGGACTCGGCGGGTGGCGGCGACTCCTCGACGACGGCCGCCAAGGGCGGCAAGCGCGGCATCGAGACCGCCTTCGGCACGGTCGAGGTCCCGGCCGAGGCCAAGCGGATCGTCGCGCTCGGCGACACCGCCCTGGACACCGCGCTCTCGCTCGGCTTCACCCCGGTGGGCACCAGCTCCAGCCGGGGCGGCACCACCGCGCCGGGCTACCTGAAGGCCGACGGCATCCCGCTGGTGGCCACCGTCAAGGAGCCCAACATCGAGGCCGTCCTGAAGGCGAACCCGGACCTCATCCTGACCTCCTCCAGCGTCGAGAAGTCCCAGTACGAGCAGCTCGCGGCGGTGGCGCCGACGGTGGTGCCCAAGAGCGGCGACTGGCGCTCGGTGCTGGGCGTCTACGGTGACGCGCTCGGGCACAAGGACCAGCTGACGGCCAAGCTCGACGCCCTGGACAAGCGCGCCGCCAAGGCGGGCGAGGGCAAGTCCGGCTCCGCCGTGGTGATGCGCTGGATGCCCAGCGGCCCGATCGTGATGAACACCACCAACATGCCCGGCGAGATGCTGAAGAAGGCCGGCGCCGCCACCCTGCCGATCGCCGACGACCTGGGCGCCCAGCCGCACTCCGACCCGCTGTCGCTGGAGAACCTCAACAAGGCCGACGCGGACCGGGTGTTCGTCGCCACCCTGAACGCCGAGGGCGAGAAGGCCCTGGAGACCGCCCGCAGCCAGCCCGCCTTCACCCGCCTCAAGGCGGTCGGCGCCGACAGGGTCGCCGGGGTGGACGGCCAGGTGTGGAGCAGCAGCTCCGGCCCGATCGCGGCGGAGAAGGTCGTCGAGGACATCGAGAAGGCCTTCGGCGCCAAGTAGTCGCCCTGAGCGATTCCCCCCCCCCCCGCGAGAGGGGTCCCGTGCCCGGCGGATGCGCCATCCGCCGGGCACGTGCAAGGTGGTGGAGTACGAACCGCCCGGCCGGCCACGGTCCGTGGCCCCGCGGACACCGTCCGCCGGGCGACCGGCCCCCAGCCGCCCCTCGACCGAAGGAGGCGCCATGCCGACCAGGACGATCCCCCGTCGGGTTCTGGTGCTGACCGCCGCCGCCCTCGCCGTCCTGCCCACCGCGGCGCTCACCGCGCCCGCGCAGGCGGCCTCCGCACCCCCGGCCGCCACGGCCGCCACGGCCGTCACGACCGGCCGGGCCGCCGCCGCGCCGGTGCGCTTCGTGGACCTGCCCGACTCCGCACTGCCGACCGACCGGTCGCCCCAGCGGATCACGTTCCAGTACCGCAACGACACCCCGGGGGACCAGACGGTCGCCCCGCAGGTCCTGCTGGAGTCCCCCGACCGGGGCCCGTACCTCAGCGCCGCGGACTTCCGGCTGGAGCAGCTGGGCACGGACGGCCGCTGGCACACCGTGCCGCTGGCCAGCCAGACCGGCACGCTCTACACCGCGCTGCCCCCGGCGAAGATCGTCCTGCACTCCGGCCACACCCTCACCGAGGGCTACCGGCTCACCGCGCTCCACGGCCCGGCCCGGGGGACGGTCGAGCCGCGCATCGCGATCTACCCCTGAGCCTCGGCGACGCCGCGGCAGCGCCGGGGTGGCGGCACGGTGGGCCCGGAGGGCGCGCGCGGGCGGGTCGGGGCACGCCCCGAGCCGCCCCCCGTGCTTCCAAGCCCTGCTTTCGCCGGGATCGCCGCCGCTTATACGAACGTCACCCGATCGAGTGAGTTTGGCGACCGGGATTAGCACATTTGTGCAGTGGCTGTCCGCTATCCGGAGCTCCCAAACGTGCTCATGACACAGGATCCCTGCGGCAAGAATCGGCAGGGCGGTCCGACGCAGCGTCGGCCCCGTCCTCCCACACCTGCCGCAGAGGGGACCAGTCGTGACCACCGAGGCCGTTCCGCAGAGCCAGCCCAGCCAGCAGAGCCTCAGTACCGCCGCCGCCCGCAACCTCGCCACCACCACCAAGACCGTGCCGCAGATGCTCGGCACCACCCCGCGCTACCTGCTCCGGGCGCTCCCCTGGGTCGACCTGGAGGCCGGCGTCTACCGGGTCAACCGCCGCCGGGGCTTCATGCTCGGCGACGGCCTGGTCGCCACCTACGTCGACGGTGACGGCAGCACCCGGGTGATCCCCGAGGACCTGCGCGAGGTGGCCGTCCTCAGCCAGGTCGACGGCCCGGTGCTGACCGCGCTCGCGGCCGCCTTCACCGAGCGCGAGGTCGCGGCCGGCGAGCTGATCGCCGACGCCGACGCCCCGGCCGGGCAACTGCACCTGATCGCCTTCGGCCGGGCCGAGAAGCGCGCCACCAACGCCTACGGCGACGACACCCTGCTGGCCGTGCTCGGCGAGGGGGACGTCTTCGACGCCGCCGCCTGGGCCGCCGGCACCACCGTGCCGTACCGGGTGAAGGCCGTCACCGGCTGTACCGTGCTGTCGCTGGACCGCCGGACGCTGGTCGAACTCGCCGACCGCGAGCCCGCCTTGCGCGCCCGGCTGGACGAGTTCACGGCCGGCCAGGCCCCCGCCGGCCCCGAGCACCCGATCGCCCTCCGGTCCGGCCACTCCGGCGAGCCGTACCTGCCGGAGACCTTCGTGGACTACGAGGAGAGCCCGCGCGAGTACGAGCTGAGCATCGCCCAGACCGTCCTCAAGGTGCACACCCGGGTCGCCGACATCTACAACTCCGACATGGACCAGGTGCAGGCCCAACTCCGCCTGACCGTCGAGGCGTTGCGCGAGCGCCAGGAGTGGGAGATGCTCAACCACCCCACCTACGGCCTGCTCGGCAACGTGGCGCCGGCCCAGCGGGTGCGCACCCGCGGGGGCGCGCCCACCCCGGACGACCTGGACGAACTGCTCACCCGGGTCTGGAAGCAGCCCGCGTTCTTCCTGGCCCACCCGCGGGCGATCGCCGCGTTCGGCCGCGAGTGCACCCGGCGCGGGGTGCCGCCGCAGATCGTCGAGCTGTTCGGCAGCCCCTTCCTGACCTGGCGCGGGGTGCCGCTGCTGCCCTCCGACAAGCTGGACCTCAAGGGTTCGGCGACCTCCGCGCCGGGCACCACCAACATCCTGCTGATGCGGGTCGGCGAGGAGCGCCAGGGCGTGGTGGGCCTGCGGCCCGCCAAGGTCCCGGACGAGGTCGAGCCCGGCCTGGCGGTGCGCGCGATGGGCGTCGACCGGCAGGCCATCACCTCCTACCTGGTGACCGCCTACTTCTCCGCCGCCGCGCTGGTGGACGACGCCGTCGCCGTGCTGCAGAACGTCGAGGTGTCCACCTACCATGACTACTCCTGACGGATCCGGGCGCGGCACCGGGCTCACCGGGGCGGCGGTCGGCCGCCCCGCCGGCGCACCGGCCCTCCCGCCCCCGCTCCCCGGGGCCCTCGCCCATGCCGCCGGCGGCCCCCGGTACTGGCTGCCCACCGGGGCCGACCGGACGTCCGCGCCCGCCGCACCGGCCACCGCACCGCCCGTCGCACCGGCCGGCGGCTTCGACGTCGAGGCCGTCCGCCGGGACTTCCCCCAGCTGCACCGCGAGGTGAACGGCCGCCCCCTGGTCTGGCTGGACAACGGCGCCACCACCCTCAAGCCCCGCCAGGTGATCGAGGCGGTCGGCGAGCACTACGCGGCGGGCACCTCCAACGTCCACCGCGGCGCCCACACCCTCGCCAAGCAGGCCACCGAGATCTACGAGGAGGGCCGCGCCGAGGCCGCCAAGGTGCTCGGCGCGCCGGATCCGGACGGGATCGTCTTCGTCCGGGGCACCACCGAGGCCGTCAACCTGGTGGCCCAGACCTGGGGCCGGGCCAACCTGGGCGTCGGCGACGAGATCCTGGTCTCCGCCGCCGAGCACCACTCCAACCTGGTGCCCTGGCAGCTGATCGCCAAGGAGCGCCGGGCCCGGGTGGTGCCGATCCCGCTGCTGCCCGACGGGCAGCTGGACCAGGACGCCTACCGGGACCGGCTCGGCTTCCGCACCAAGCTGGTGGCGCTCACCCACGCCTCCAACGTGCTCGGGACCGTCCCGCCGGTGGCCGAGATGACGGCACTGGCCCACCGGTACGGCGCCAGGGTGCTGGTGGACGGCGCCCAGGCGGTGGCCCACTTCCCGGTGGACGTCACCGCGCTGGACGCCGACTTCTACGCCTTCTCCGGCCACAAGGTGTTCGCCCCGACCGGGATCGGCGCGCTGTACGGCAAGCGCGAGCTGCTGGAGGCCATGCCCCCGTGGCAGGGCGGCGGCAACATGATCGACTCGGTGAGCTTCGAGGAGACCCGCTACGCCCCCGTGCCGCACCGGCTGGAGGCCGGCACCGGCCACATCGGCGGGGTCGCCGGGCTGCGGGCGGCCCTGCGCTACCTCACCGGGCTCGACCGGCAGGCCGCCACCGCCTACGAGGAGCAGCTCACCGGGTACGCCCTGGCGGCGCTGCGGACGGTGCCCGGGCTGCGGCTGCTCGGTGAGGCCCCGGGGCGGATCGGCGTGTTCACCTTCCTGCTCGCCGGGACCGACCCGATCGCCCTCGCCGGGGCGCTCGACCGGCAGGGCATCGCCGTCCGGGCCGGCCACCACTGCGCCCAACCCGCCCTCGCCGCCTACGGGTTGCAGAGCGCGGCGCGGGCCTCGCTGGCGCTGTACAACACCGTGCAGGACGTCGACGCCCTGGTGGCCGCACTCCGGGGCGTCCAGGCGGAGGGCGCCGCCGCCTGACCGGGGCCGGGGGCGGGCACTCCCCGACCGGCCCGCCCCCGGTCCCCCGGCCCCGCGCGGCCTCTCCCCCGGCACGGCGCCGCCCCGGCCCTCAGCCCCGCGCGGCGCCGTGCCGGGCCGCGTACTCCGCCAGGCCCGTGGCGTCCGGGCCGGCCCAGCCGACGTAACCGTCCGGCCGGACCAGGAACACCCCGGTGCCGTACGCCCCGTAGGGCGGGATCCGGACCACCGGGACACCCAGCTCCGGGAGTTCGGCGTCGGTGCCGACGGCCAGCAGCGTCCAGTGCGGGCCCCGGAAGGCGTCGAACAGCCGGATGCCGCCGCGGCGGCCGTCCGGGGCGCGGTCCCCGGCCCGCAGGGCGTCCGCCGGGAGGTCCGCCCGGGTCTCCACCGCGAGCGCGGACTCCCGGTAGCCGAGGCCGAGTTGCTGGGTGGCCGGGCCGCGGCGCACCTCGCCGCGGTGGACCCCGGTGGACAGCTTCAGCATCGCCTCCGCGTTGGCCCGCCGCTCCTCCTGATAGCTGTCCAGCAGGGCGCGGTCCGCCCGGCCGGAGAGCACCGCGGCCAGCTTCCAGCCCAGGTTGTAGGCGTCCTGGACACTGGTGTTGAGGCCCTGGGCGCCCGCCGGGGAGTGCACGTGGGCAGCGTCGCCCGCGAGGAACACCCGGCCCTCCCGGAAGCGGTCGGCGAGGGCCGCGCGCGGCCGGAACTCGGAGGTCCAGCCCACCCCGGCGACCTGGTCGGCGGTCAGGTGGGTGCGCTCGGCGACCAGCGCGCGGATGCTGTCCGGAGTCGGGTCGACGGCCTGCCCCGCCGGGAACCGGGCGACCAGCTGGAACTCCTCCGTGCCGGCCAGCGGGCAGAGCGCCAGCAGGCCCTGCTCGGCCTGGAACACGTGCCAGTGGGTGCGGGCGAGCCCGTCGATCCGGACGTCCGCGACCAGCATCGGCGCCGGGTCGACGGTCTCCCCCGTCATCGCGATCCCGAGCAGCCGGCGCACCGTGGAGCGCCCGCCGTCGGCGGCGACGGCGTAGCGCGCCCGCACCCGCCCCCCGTCCGCGAACCCGGCCGTCACCCCGGCCCCGTCCTGGGCGAGGGAGACCAGTTCGCGCCCGAAGGCGACCTCGCCGCCGAGGTCCCGCAGCCGCCCGTACAGCACCTGCTGGGTGCGCCACTGGGGCAGCATCAGGGTCTCGGTGTACGGCTCGGCCTCGGAGGGCTCGGTCGGGTCGTACATCCGGCGCTCGCCCTGCGGCTCGCCGTCCCGCCAGAACAGGTTGGGCGGGTAGTGGCCGGCGGTGGCGCGGATCTCCGCGAGCACGCCGAGGTCGTCCAGCACCTCCAGGGTGCGCGGCTGGAGGCCCTTGCCGCGCGAGCCGGGGAACAGCTCCGCCCCCCGTTCGACGAGCCGGGCGGCGACGCCCTGCCGGGCGAGGTCCACGGCCAGGGCGAGGCCGGTGGGCCCGGCGCCGACGATCAGGACGTCCGTGTCGACCTGCTGGACATCCGTGTCGTGATCGGTCACGACAACCCCCTTAACGTTGTTAAGCAACCGGTGTCCGCAGCTTGCACTTAACGGCGTTAAACTGTCAACCGTGACGCCGCAACGAACCCCCAAGCTCGACCGCGCCCTGGTCGTCGACACCGCCCTGGGACTGCTCGACCGGGTCGGCCTCGACGGCCTGACCCTGCGGGCGATCGCCGCCGAACTGGACGTCAAGGCGCCCGCGCTGTACTGGCACTTCAAGGACAAACAGGCGCTGCTCGACGAGATGGCGACCGAGATGATGCGCCGGATGTCCGCCGCGCCCGCACCGCCCGCGGACGACTGGCGGCAGACCTACCTCGCGACCATGCGCACCCTGCGCCGCGAGCTGCTGCGCTACCGCGACGGCGCCCGGGTCTACAGCGGCGCCCGGTTCACCGACACCTCCTACGCCCCGGCCCTGGACGCCGCGCTGCGCGTGCTGACCGGGGCCGGCTTCACCCCGGAGGCCGCCGCCCGCGCCTGGTACACCGCGTACAGCTACACCGTCGGCTACGTCATCGAGGAACAGGCGATGGGCCCCGACCCGTTCCGGGGGGAGGCGGGCTACGACGTCGAGGCCCGGGCCGAACGGCTCGCCGACCACCCGCTGGCCGCCGCGGCGGGCCGGGTGATGTTCGATGACTTCGACCACGGCTTCGAACAGGGGCTGACCGCCGTGCTGGCCGGGATGGAGGCGGTCTTCCTGGCCTGAAACCCTCGGAACGCGTCCCGTATTCATCGGATTCGGCGGGCATTCAACGGACTTGTCCGCCCGTCGGCAGCCTGGGTGCCGGGTTCCGTGCCCCGGCGGTTCACCAGGTATTCACATGTACTCGTCAACCGTGTTCACCGCTACGCTCTAGCGTCTAGCCGCCGCGCCGCCCGTAGCTACGCGCGTCACGGCCCCACTCATGACACTGATGACGATGACGTCCGAGGAACCGACCATGCACGCAGTTCCCAGCCGTACCAGGTGGCTCCGCTCCGGTGCCGGCCTGATCGGCGCGGCCTCGCTGGCCGCCTTCGGCGGTGCACCGGCGGCCTTCGCGGCCGACGGCCCGCAGACCGCCACCCCGATCAAGCACCTGGTGGTGGTATTCCAGGAGAACGTCTCCTTCGACCACTACTTCGGCACCTACCCGAACGCGGCCAACACCGCTGACGACACGGTGAAGTTCACCGCCAAGCCCGGCACCCCCACGGTGGACGGCCTCGGCGACGACCTGCTGCACAAGAACCCGAACCGGAACAACCCGGTGCGCCTGACGCCCTCCCAGGCCGTCACCTGCGACCAGGACCACACCTACAAGGACGAACAACTCGCCTTCGACGGCGGCAAGATGGACAAGTTCGTCGAGCACACCGACATCGAGAGCTGCAAGGCCCCGATGTACACCGCGCCCGGCCTGGTGATGGACTACTACGACGGCAACACCGTCACCGGCATGTGGAACTACGCCCAGCGCTTCGCGATGAGCGACAACTCCTTCGGCACCAACTACGGGCCCTCCACGCCCGGCGCGATCAACCTGGTCTCGGGCCAGACCCACGGCGGCTACCCGGTCGACCCGAAGACCGGCCAGCAGACCACCGACGCCTACGTGGTCGCCTCCCCGGACGCCAAGGGCGTCGGCACCGTCATCAACGACCCGGACCCGGGCTACGACGAGTGCTCCAGCCCCGCGCACAACCAGCTGGTCATGACCGGCAGGAACGTCGGCGACCTGCTCAACGACAAGGGCGTCAGCTGGGGCTGGTTCCAGGGCGGCTTCAAGCCGACCGGCACCAAGGACGGCAAGGCCGTCTGCGACACCGCGCACAACAACATCGTCGGCGCCTCGCAGACCGACTACAACCCGCACCACGAGCCCTTCCAGTACTACAAGTCCACGGCGAACCCGAAGCACCTCGCGCCCAAGGACGTGGCCGAGATCGGCCACAACGGCCAGGCCAACCACCAGTACGACCTGACCGACTTCGACGCCGCCCTCCAGGGCGGGAACCTGCCGGCCGTCAGCTACCTCAAGGCCGCCAACTACCAGGACGGCCACGCCGGTTACTCCGACCCGCTGGACGAGCAGCACTTCGTCGTCGACACCCTGAACAAGCTGCAGAAGTCCAAGGACTGGGCCTCCACCGCCGTCGTCATCGCCTACGACGACTCGGACGGCTGGTACGACCACAAGTTCGCCGAGCCGGTCAACGGCTCCAGCGACAAGGCCAACGACAGCCTGGGCGGCGTCGGCCAGTGCGGCAAGGACGCCGGCTGGGGCGGCTACGCCGACCGCTGCGGCTACGGCCCGCGCCTGCCGCTGCTGGTCGCCTCGCCGTACGCCAAGGCGAACTTCGTCGACCACACCCGGACCGACCAGTCCTCCGTCCTGCGCTTCGTCGAGGACAACTGGAAGACCGGCCGGATCGGCGACTCCTCCTTCGACGAGCACGCCGGCTCCATCGAGGGCATGTTCGACTTCAAGAGCCCGCAGTCGGCCACCCTGATCCTGGACCCGGCCACCGGCCAGCCGGCCGGCGGCGACCAGCCCACCGGCGGCCCCAGCACCACCCCGGCCGGCCCGGCCACCACCCCGGGCGGCACCGGCAGCACCGGCAGCACCACCGTCGCCGGCGCCACCAGCACCGTCTCCGGCCCGCCGCTGGCCGAGACCGGCGCGAACTCCGACACCGGCCCGATCGCGATCGCGGCCGTCGCCCTGCTGGCGGTCGGCGGGGGCGCGGTCTACCTCGCCCGCCGCAAGCGCGGCACCCGCGCCTGACGCACCGACGCCCCACCGCCGGACACCGTCGGGCCCCCGTTCCACCGGGGGCCCGACGGTGTCCGCGTTCCGGCCCCCGGCTACCCTTCCGTGCCATGACCGCCGCCACCCCGCGCCGCCGCACCCTGCTGGGCGCCGCCCTGGGCGCGGCCCTCACCGCCGGCTCCGCGGCCGGCTGCACCACCGGGGACGGCCCGGCGCACCCGCTGCGGCTGGCCACCGGGCCCGAGGGCGGGCCGTACAACGCCTTCGGCCGCTCCTTCACCGAGGCCGTCACGGCGGGCGGACACCTCACCCTCACCCCGGTGAGCAGCTCGGCCAGCGTCGACAACCTCCAGATGCTCGCCGACGGTTCGGCCGACCTCGCGCTGACCACCGCCGACGTGGCCGAGGACGCGGTGCTCGGCCACGACACCTTCGACCACCCGATCGGCCTCGCCGCGCTGGCCCGGGTGTACGTCAACTACCTGCACCTGCTGGCCCCCGCCGACGGACCGGTGCGCGGACTCGCCGACCTGGCCGGCCGCCGGGTGGCGACCGGCGCGGTCGGTTCCGGCAACCAGGTGACGGCCGGACGGCTGCTGCGGCAGGCGGGGATCGACGTCCGGCCGTACGCGCTCGGGCTGGCCGAATCCCTCGACGCGCTGCGCTCCGGCGCGCTCGACGCGGTGTTCTGGTCCGGCGGCGTGCCGACCCCCGCGGTGTCCGCGCTCGCCCGCGAACTGCCGCTGCGGTTCGTCCCGTTGGACGCCGTCGCCGCCCGCCTGCGGGAGCGCTACGGCCCGGTGTACACCGCCGTCACCCTGCCCGCCGGCGCGTACGGCCTGCCCGCCCCGGTCACCACCCTCGGCGTCGGCAACTACCTCACCGCCCGGCCCGCGGTGCCCGAGGCCGACGTCCGGCGGCTGCTCGGCATCCTCTTCGACCAGTGGGCCACCCTGCTGCGCTCGGTGACCGCGGGCGCCCGGCTGGAACCCCGGTTCGCCGTCTCCACCGGCGCCGTCCCGCTGCACCCGGGCGCGGCGGCCTACTACCGCTCGGTGTACGGCTAGGCCCCCCTCCTTCGGGCCTGGACCGCAGGGGTGGGGGGGCCCCCCGGCCCCCGGGGCGGGGGGCCCCCCCCCCCCGGCGGGGGTCGGGGTGCCACCCCCCCCCC
>NZ_JBFBGS010000072.1:0-41562 GCF_040684795.1 Kitasatospora sp. NPDC089797
TCCACCGGCCGCCCCAAGGGCGTCTGCGTGCCGGACCGGGCCGTGCTGCGCCTGGTGCTGGACTCCGGCTTCCTCGGGGCCCGGGAGTCGGGACCGACGGGAATCAACCCTGAACGAACACCGCCACGGTACGACCCGGCACGGTGAACGTGCCGGTGGCGCCGTCGAATCCGGACCGCTTCACCACCTGGTCCACCCCGCCCGCCTGGACGGGGTGCAGCGCCTGGCTCGTCCCCTTCAGCGCGGCCACGGTCTGCGACTGGACGCCGGGCGTGGCATTGAGGACCACGGTGACGCCCTTCTCCGCCCCCGCCAGCCCGGTGCCGTCCAGGTGCAGGGTGATCACCCCGGGCGTCTCACCGGGCGTGCCGGAGAGCGGGTAGGACAGCCGCTGCTGGACGGCGGCCAGGGTGGGCAGCGAGAACAGCGGCGAGGACCGCTTGATCCGCAGGAACTCCTGGAACTGCGCCGTGGTCGCCCGGATGTCGGCCGCGCCGACCGTCAGCCCCGGGTCGGCCAGCAGCTTCCGCGCGGCCGGCCAGAGCTCCTGGTTGTCCTTCGCCATCGGCAGGCCGCGGCCCCAGCCGTTGCCCTGGGCCGGATCCCAGTGGATCGCGTTGAACCAGTCCCCCGAGTCGTAGGAGTTGGAGTCGAGCGACTTGGAGCGCAGCAGGTCGCTGCCCGCCTGGGCGAAGCCCGCGCCCTGGGTGAGCGCGGTCAGCGACAGCCCGAGCGCCTGCATCCGGGCCCGGTCGGCGGGCGCGGTGCCGGTCGGCAGCTTGTACGCGAGGGCGTCGAACAGGTCGGTGTTGTCGTGGGCGTCCACGTACTCCACCGCCTCGCCCGGCGCGGCCGCGTACCCGGTCGGGGCGCCGTTGTAGTCGACCTGGGCGCCGGTGACGGCCTTGCCGGAGCTGTCGGTGAAGGAGTAGCCGGCCAGGTTGCCGGTCAGCCCGACCTTCAGTTGGTCCATCTGGTGCAGCAGCCGGGCCTTCTGCTCCTCCGGACTGCCGTTCGCCGCCGAGCCGTTGGGGTCGGTGTACAGGCCGGAGGCGAAGCCCTGCTGCGGCGCGGAGCTCAGCATGAAGTTGCCGCCGCGGGCGGCGTCGCGGATCCGGTCGTCGAAGGTGGCGATGCCGGTGCCGGCCATGTTGGCCTGGGTGGCCTGCTCGAACCGGGCGTTGTCGGCGACGGTGCCGAAGTTCCAGCCCTCGCCGTACAGGAAGATGTTCCTGCCGTCCACGCCGTCGGAGGCCGGGGTCATCTTCCGCAGCGCGGACTGCACGTCCAGCATGGTGGACTTCGGGTCCAGGCCCATCAGGTCGAAGCGGAAGCCGTCGACCTGGTACTCCCGGGCCCACAGGCTCACCGAGTCGACCACCAGCCGGTTCATCATGGCGTGCTCGGGCGCGGTGTCGGCGCAGCAACTGTCCGCGGTCACCTTGCCGTTGGCGTCGAGCCGCTGGTAGTAACCGGGCACCACCCTGTCCAGCACCGAGTGGTCGTCCTGGCCGCTCGCGGCGGTGTGGTTGTAGACCACGTCCAGCACCACCCGCAGCCCGGCCGCGTGCAGCGCCTGGACCATCCGCCGGAACTGCACGGTGCGCGCCGTCCCGGTGGCGTCGGTGGCGTACGTCCCCTCCGGCACGTTGTAGTGCAGCGGGTCGTAGCCCCAGTTGTAGCCGTCGTCGGCGGCGACGGCGGCCACGCACTCCTGCTGCTTCGGGCCGTTCGCCGGCAGGGACTTGAGGTCGCAGGGCGGCAGCTTCCAGCCCGCCTTGTCCTTGGGGATGGAGGCGATGTCGAAGGTGGGCAGCAGGTGGACGGTGGTCACCCCGGCCGCGGCGAGGTCCCGCAGGTGCCGCATCCCGGCCGAGTCCGGCTCGGTGAAGGCCAGGTAGCTGCCGCGCTCGGCGGCCGGGACGGTGGCGTCCTCGGCCGAGAAGTCCCGGACGTGCAGCTCCTGGATCTGCTGCTGCGCGGGCGGGACGGCCGCCGGGCGGGCCTGGTCGTCCCAACCGGCCGGCTTGAGCTCCTTGGCGTCCAGGTCGGCGACCAGGCTGCGCTCGGAGTCGGCGGACAGGGCGACGGAGTACGGGTCGGTGACGGTGTTGACCACCAGCTGCTGGACGGAGGGCGCCCAGACCTTCACCTGGTACAGGTAGTACTTGCCGTCCAACTCCCGCTTGTCCCGGACGACTTCCCACACCCCGGTCTCGTCGTCCAGCTTCAGCGGCAGCGTCCTGGGGGTGCCGCCGGTGGGGCTGTCGAAGACCTGTACGGACACCTGCTGCGCGGTCGGCGCCCAGAGCGAGAGCGCCACCTTGCCGTCGTAGTGGGCCGGGCCGAAGTCCACCTTCCCGGTCCGGCGGGCGTACAGGTCGTCCAGCACGCCCGGGGTCTGCACCCCGGTGCCGGCCGCCACCGCGCCGCTGGGCAGGTGTTCGGTGAACAGCAGTTGGCTGCGCAGCGCGGCGGGGACGCGGGCGGTGTCCCGGGCGTCCACGGTGAAGGCCCGGTAGCCGCTCAGGTGCGGGTACCTGGCCTTCTGGGCGTCGGTCAGCCCGCCCGGGACGGGGGTGAGCCGGATCCAGCGGCCGGGCCCGGTCAGCACGCCCTTGTCGGCGCGGATGCCGCCCTCCGGGTCGTAGACCAGCTGGGCGCTGGTGCCGCCGGCCAGGGCCTGGTCCGTGGCGCCGTAGTTCGCCGGGACCACGACGGTCCTCGCGTCGATCCACTGGGCCTTGGCGCCGGAGAGGTCCAGCTGCGAGGAGGCGGCCGGATCCTGCGGCAGCAGGTAGCCCTCGCGGCCGCCGAGGATCCACACCTCCTTGCCGTTGACGGCGAAGTCCAGCGACTGGTCGGCGGGCAGGTCCTTGTCGTTGCCGTTGTGCAGGATGTAGCTGAGGCTGGTCGCGCCGGGGGCGAGCGGCACCTCGAAGACGGCGCCGAAGGCGTCCCGGCGCGCCGGGAGCAGCGGCTTGCCCCAGTCGGTGGGGGCGGCGGCGCCGGTCCAGTCGTGCAGGCCCCAGCCGTCGTAGGCGCCGTCGGCCCGGTTGTAGTGGATGACGGCGGTGTTCGGGGGCTGGGTGTTGGCCGGGCCGGGGTTCGCGGTGCGGACGGTCGGGTCGCCCTGCTTCAGCCAGACCTCGCCGGTGGCGCCGAGGTCGAGGTGGCGGTCGGCGTCCACGTCCTTGACGCCGTTCCGCTCCACGACGAAGCCCAGGTCCGCGGCGCCGGGCTTCAACTTGACGTAGGCGAAGGCGCCGTACGCGTCCCGCCCGGTGAAGGGGTGTCCGGCGGGCCACTGGGTGCCCTCGCCGTCGGCGAGGTCGCCCCAGGCGTAGAGGTTCCAGCCGTCGTAGTCGCCGTCCGGCCGGTTGTAGTGGACGACGGCGTACGGGCGGGCGCCAGCCGTGGGCACCGGCGCGGGCGCGGGGGTGCCGGTGGTGAAGCTCGCGGTGGCGGAGCGCAGGTGGCCGCTGGAGTCCTGGACGACGGCCTTGTAGCGCACCACCGTGCCGGGGGCGACGCCGGCGAGGTCCTGGGTCACCGCGTACTTCCCGGTGTCGGCGGTGCCCAGGGTCCGCCAGGGCCCGTTGCCGATCTGGGCGGCGAAGCCGACCCGGTTGAAGCCGCCGCCCGTCGTGGCGCCGACGGTCACGAGCCCGGTGGACCCGTCCGCGGGCGGTTGCACCGACAGCTGCGGGGCGGCGGCGACCGGCGCCAGCCGGGCACCGGCCTTGAACACCACCGAGGACAGCGCCGGGACGGTGACGGTCACCCTGCGGTCGGCGCCGCTGGTGAGCCGCTCCCCCGCCGCCGGGTAGATCCGGTCGAAGCCCATGCCCGCGGAGAAGGTGTCCAGGGTGACGGCCTTCGCCTCGGTGGCGTTGTTGACCGCCGCCAGGTACTCGACCTGCTGGCCGGCGTCGATCCGGGAGAAGGCGTACACGCCGGGGCCGTCGGCGGCGTAGCGCTCGATCTGGGCGCCGTCGGCGAGCGCCGGGTTGGCGCGGCGCAGCTCGGCCAGGCCGGCGATGCCCCGGTAGAGCTCGCCGCCCCGCCCGTAGCGGTCGGCCGGGCCGGAGGGGCCGCCGAGCACCCGGTCGCCGTTGTACGAGGCGGTCCTCGACGCGAACATGTCCTGCCGGGCGTCCTTGTCGCCGCCGGCGCCGGTGAAGCCCTGTTCGTCGCCGTAGTAGACGACGGGCTGGCCGCGGGTGAGGAACTGGAGCTCGTTCGCGAGCCGGTCCTTCTTCAGCAGGGTGGCGTCGTCGGCGCCCGGGTTGTCGGCGAGCAGGAAGGAGCCGAAGCGGCCCATGTCGTGGTTGCCGAGGAAGGTGGGCAGCTCGTAGGCGTCGGTGTCGGCGCTGGTGTAGCGGTAGTCCTGCCCGTAGACGTCGGCGAGGTTGCGCGCCGAGCCGCCCTGGGAGACGTAGGAGCGGGCCGCGCCCTGGAACGGGAAGTCCAGGGTGGCCTGCAGCTTGCCCTTGGTGACGTAGGGCGAGGTGACGGCCGGGTCGCCGGAGTAGACCTCGCCGAACATGAAGAACTTCTTGTTGCCCTGCCGGGCGGCGAAGTCCTTGAGGGCGGGCGCCCACTGCTGCCAGAAGGCCGTGTTGACGTGCTTGACGGTGTCGATCCGGAAGCCGTCGACCCCGGTGTCCTTGACCCACCGCTGGTAGACCTGCTCGAAGCCCTTCACCACCCGGGGGTTCTGGGTGTCCAGGTCGTCCAGACCGTTGAAGTCGCCCTCGGTGGCGGATTCGCCGACGAAGGTGGAGTCGCCGCGGTTGTGGTAGAGCGCCGGGTCGTTGAGCCAGGACGGCTTCTTGGCCTCGGCGTCGGCGGGGGTGCGGAAGACCGGGGTGTAGGGGAAGGAGTCCTTGGTGATCTTCGGCCAGGGCGCGCGGGCGTCGGCGATCGCGGTCTCGTCGACCGGTCGGCCGTCGGCGTCCAGGGTCGGGTAGGCGCCGGTCGAGCGGTAGCCGTGCTGCTGCTCGGCGTAGTCGATGACGTCGGCGGTGTGGTTGGTGATGACGTCGAAGAAGACCTTGATGCCGCGCGCGTGCGCCTTGGCTATCAGCTCCTTGAGCTGGGCGTTGGTGCCGAAGTGCGGGTCGACCTGGGTGAAGTCGGTGATCCAGTAGCCGTGGTAGCCGGCCGAGGCCTCGGCCCCGCTGCCCTGCACCGGCTTGTTCCGGAAGATCGGGGCCATCCAGATCGCGGTGGTGCCGAGGTCCTGGATGTAGTCGAGCTTCTGGATCAGGCCGGCCAGGTCGCCGCCGTGGTAGAAGCCCTTGTCGGTCGGGTCGAAGCCGTTGTCCAGCCGCCCGCCGGTGATGCCGCCGGTGTCGTTGGCGGTGTCGCCGTTGGCGAAGCGGTCGGGCAGGACGAAGTAGAACTGCTCGCGGGTGAGGTCGTGCCGCCCGGCGGTGGCCGCCAGCGCGGCGTCCGAGGGCGGGGCCGGCGGGGCGGCGGCGAGGGCCGCGGGGGCGCCGCCGAGGGTGGCGGCGGTCAGTGCGGCGGCCAGCAGGACGGCCGTGCGGCCGGGTCTGCGGCGGGGACGGCTCCGCCGGGGGCGGAGCGCGGCATCGGTCACGGGGGTGCTCCCTTGGGGGAAGGGCGATCGATTTCCCAGGAAGCTAGCGGTCTGCAATATGTTTCAGCAAGATGCAGAAACGGTTTCGTCCCGGGAAAATCCAGGTCGCCGGCCCCCCTGACCACCCCGGTTACGTTCGAACGGCCGAGCGCGTGACAATGGGACGTATGTCCGTCCCACCGGTAGCCCCCAGACCCGATCGCACCCCCTACCCCGGTGGGATCCGCCCCCTACCCCTGGAGGGGGACAACCGGTGAAGAATCCACTTCCAGAGGATGAGCAGACGGCTACGAGTGGTCTGGCAGACTTCTCGTCCATGGGGGAACCGACCGAGATCCAGCGAGGCGACGCACGGCGCGCCGACGCGGCCCACGGTGGCGGTTCCGGGGCAGCCACGGCCACCACGGCCGGGCCGCCCGACGGAGCCACCCGTGCCGCCCAGTCCCGTACCGCCGTCCTGCGGAACCGCATCCGCGACCAGCGCCGCTCACCGGCCCGGCCGCGGATCTGGTTCGAACTGGCGCTGATCGGGATCAGCTACTGGGTGTACTCGATCGTCCGCAACGCCGTCCCCGAGCAGGAGGCGGTGGCGCAGAAGAACGCGAGCTGGATCTGGCAGCTGGAGCACCACCTCGGCATCGCCGTCGAGCGTTCGATCAACCACGCCGTGGACAGCGTCGGGTGGCTCATCACCGGGATGAACTACTACTACGCGACGCTGCACTTCATCGTCACGATCGGCGTGCTGGTCTGGCTCTACCGCAGCCACCCCGGCCGCTACGTCGCGGCCCGCACGGTGCTGTTCGTCACCACCGGGATCGCCCTGGTCGGCTTCTACTTCTACCCGCTGGCCCCGCCGCGGCTGATGACCGGCGGCGGCTTCATCGACACCGTGGCGGTCCACCACACCTGGGGCTCGTTCGCCTCCGGCCCGGCCGCGCACGTCTCCAACCTGTACGCGGCGATGCCCTCGATGCACATCGGCTGGTCGACCTGGTGCGGCCTGACGATCTTCTTCCTGGCCCGCCGGGCGTGGGTCCGGGCGCTCGGCCTGCTCTACCCGCTGGCCACCCTGACGGTGATCATCTCCACCGCCAACCACTTCTGGATGGACGCCGTCGGCGGCCTGATCTGCCTGGCGGTCGGCTTCCTGGCCGCCCGCTGGCTCTACCACGAGTGGGTCTACCGGCTGCCGCAGGTCCCCGCCCGGGAGACCGCCGATGAGCCGGTCACCGTCCCCGAGCAGTGGAGCGAGCCGGCCGTGAGCAGCGCCCGGCGCTGAGGCCGGTACGGACGTGCGGAAGGGGCCCCCGAGCGGGCCCCTTCCGCACGTCCGCGGCTTTTCCGCGTGCGCGCGACGGGCTCAGGCCCCGTGGAACGGACTCAGGCCCCGTAGAACAGCCGGTCCACCACGGCCCGGGCCCGCCGGGTGGTGCGCCGGTAGTCGTCCACCAGCTCCCCGCTGTGCCCGGCCCCGTACCCGAGGTAGCGGGCCACCCCGGCCAGCTCCCGGGCCTCCCCCGGGAAGCTGTCCCCCGGCCGCCCGCGCACCAGCATCACCGCCGACCGCACCCGGGAGGCCAGCACCCAGGCGGCCTCCAGCACCTCCGCGTCGGCGGGCTCCACCAGCCCGGCCCCGACCGCGGCCGTCAGCGCCGCCCTGGTCCGGGTGGTCCGCAGGCCCGGCACCTCGTGCCCGTGCCGGAGCTGGAGCAGCTGCACCGTCCACTCCACGTCCGCCAGCCCGCCCCGGCCGATCTTGGTGTGGGTGGTCGGGTCGGCGCCGCGCGGCAGCCGCTCGGCCTCGATCCGGGCCTTGATCCGGCGGATCTCCACCAGGTCCCGCTCCGGCACCCCGGCGCCCGGGTAGCGCAGCGGGTCGATCAGCTGCCGGAACCGGGTGCCCAGCTCCGCGTCCCCGGCCACCGGCTCGGCCCGCAGCAGCGCCTGGCTCTCCCAGGCGTGCGACCAGCGCCGGTAGTACGCGGCGTACGAGGCCAGGGTGCGCACCAGCGGACCGCTGCGCCCCTCCGGTCGCAGGTCGGCGTCGACCAGCAGCGGCGGCTCGGTGGACGGCGCGCCCAGCAGGGTGCGCAGCTCGTTGCAGACCGCCTGGGCGGCCCTGGCCGCCTCCTGCTCCAGCGAGCCCAGCAGCGGCTCGTGGACGAAGAGCACGTCCGCGTCCGAGCCGTAGCCCAGCTCGTGCCCGCCGAAGCGGCCCATCGCGATCACCGCGATCCGGGTCGGCAGGTCCCCGTGCTCGGCCTCCCAGCCGACGGTGCAGGCCCGCAGGGCGCCCTGGAGGGTGGCGGCGTTGAGCGCGGTCAGCGCCTCCCCGGCGACGTCCAGCGCCTCGGCCGGGTCCTCCCCGAGCCGGCCGAGCACGTCCGCGGCGGCCGTCCGGAACAGCTCCCGGCGGCGCACCGAGCGGGCGGCGGCCACTGCGGCGGCGGTGGACCCGGCCCGGCCGACGGCGGCCAGTATCTCCGCCTGGAGCCCCGCCCGGCCGCGCGGGACCAGGCCCTGCGGGTCGCCCAGCATGGCCACCGCCTCGGGGGCGCGCAGCAGCAGGTCGGGAGCGAGCCGGCCGGCCGACAGCACCCGGGCCAGCTGCTCGGCGGCGGCGCTCTCGTCCCGCAGCAGCCGCAGGTACCAGGGGGTGCGGCCGAGCGCGTCGGAGACCTGGCGGAAGTTGAGCAGCCCGGCGTCCGGGTCGGCCGACTCGGCGAACCAGCCGAGCAGCACCGGCAGCAGGGTGCGCTGGATCGCGGCCTTGCGGCTGACGCCCGAGGCGAGCGCGCTGATGTGCCGCAGCGCTGCCGCCGGGTCGGCGTAGCCGAGCGCCTCCAGCCGGGCCCGGGCCGCCTCCGGGGTCAACCCGGCCGCACCGGGCGGCAGTTCGGCGACGGCGTCGAGCAGCGGACGGTAGAACAGCTTCTCGTGCAGCCGGCGGACCTCCACCGCGTGCCGCTTCCACTCGCGCTGCAGCGCGGCCACCGGGTCGGAGCGGGTGTCGTCGTTGATCAGCGTGGAGAGCGAGCGGGCGAGGCGGCGCAGGTCCTCCTCGGCGGTCGGCATCAGGTGGGTGCGGCGCAGCCGGTACAGCTGGATGCGGTGCTCCAGCGAGCGCAGGAAGCGGTACGCGGTGTCCAGCGAGACGGCGTCCGCCCGGCCGACGTACCCGCCGCGGGAGAGCGCGGCCAGCGCCTCCAGGGTGTTGCCGCTGCGCAGGGCCGGGTCGGTGCGGCCGTGCACCAGTTGGAGCAGCTGGACGGAGAACTCGACGTCGCGCAGCCCGCCCGGGCCGAGTTTGAGCTGGCGGTCCAGTTCGGGGGCCGGGATGGAGTCGATCACCCGGCGGCGCATCTGCTGCACGTCGGCGACGAAGTTGTCCCGGGCGGCGGCCTGCCAGACCAGCGGGGCGAGCGCCTCGACGTAGGCGGCACCGAGCTCGGCGTCCCCGGCGACCGGGCGGGCCTTGAGCAGTGCCTGGAACTCCCAGGTCTTGGCCCAGCGCTGGTAGTAGGCGAGGTGGCTGGCCAGGGTGCGCACCAGCGGGCCGTTGCGGCCCTCGGGGCGCAGGTTGGCGTCCACCGGCCAGATGGTGCCCTCGCCGGTGGTGTCCGAGCAGAGCCGGGTGAGCGCGGCGGCCAGCCGGGTGGCCGCCTGGACCGCGGTGTGCTCCTCGACGCCCTCGCGCGGTTCGGCGACGAAGATCACGTCGACGTCGGAGACGTAGTTGAGCTCGCGGCCGCCGCACTTGCCCATCCCGATGACCGCGAGCCGGCAGGCCGCGGCGGCCTCCGGGTCCTGCTCGGCGGCGAGGCCCAGGGCGGTCTGCAGGGTGGCGCCGGCCAGGTCGGCCAGTTCGGCGGCGGTCTGGGCGAGGTCGGTGGTGCCGGTGAGGTCGCGGGCGGCGATGGCGAGCAGGCAGCGGCGGTAGGCGGCCCGCAGCGCGTTCTCCGGGCCGTGGTCGCGGCCGGCCTCGACGCCCTCGGCGAGCGCGCGGCGGAAGTCCGCCGGGCCGGGGTGCATGTCGCGCAGTTCGAAGGTGACCAGCTCGTGCCAGTCGTGCGGGTGCCGGGCCAGGTGGTCGCCGAGCGCGGTGGAGACCCCGAGCACGCCGAGCAGCCGGTCGCGCAACGGCTTGGAGGTGGTCAGGGTGTCGCGCAGGGTGTGCCGGTCGGCCTCGTCGGCGGCCTCCAGCAGCCGGGCCAGGCCCAGCAGCGCGAGGTCGGGGTCGGCGGTGGCGCCGAGCGCGTCCAGCAGCACCGGGTCGTCCGCCAGGCCCTCCAGCCCGGGGCCGTCCAGCAGCCGCACCGCCTTCGCGGGGTCGGTGAACCCGCGCCGGACCAGCCTGATCTCGGGCCGGCTGACCCGGCTCCCGGCCCGCTGCTCCTCCACCGCCATCGGCCCCTCCGTCCGTCCGCCCGCCGGCCCGACCGCGCCGCCCCGGCGCGGGACGAACGGCAGGAGTTCGCTAGCAGGTTACGCGCCGCCGCCGCGCCACGCCCGGGGTGACCGGCGACCGGACGGGCGGCCGTCGGCGCGGCCCCGGATGGTGCGGCGGTACGACGGCCCGGCGGGCGGTGCGACGGCCCGGCGGGCGATCCGCCGGACGGGCCCGGTACCGCCGGGAAGGGTGGGGAACCCGTGTCCTCCCGGGTCGGACGGGAGGATCGCCTCCCCTCGCCCCACACCCCTCCGTCACCAATTCTTCACGTTCCGTCACCGGAGAATCACCCGCCCCGCTCGCCGGGGACGGGCCCGCTGTCACCCGGTCGGAGGACGGCGGGCCCGGACGGCCCCGCGCCTCAGAGGACCTGGAGGTTCTTCCGCAGCTCGAACGGGGTGACCTCGGAGCGGTACTCCTCCCACTCCTGCCGCTTGTTGCGCAGGAAGAAGTCGAACACGTGCTCGCCCAGGGTCTCGGCGACCAGTTCGCTGCGCTGCATCAGGTCGATCGCCTCGCCCAGGTTCTGCGGCATCGGCTGGATGCCCAGGGCCCGGCGCTCGGAGTCGGTCAGCGCCCACACGTCGTCGTCGGCGCCGGGCGGCAGCTCGTAGCCCTCCTCGATGCCCTTGAGGCCGGCCGCCAGGGTGACGGCGTAGGCGAGGTACGGGTTGCAGCCGGTGTCCAGGGAGCGGACCTCGATCCGGGTGGAGCCCTGCTTGCCCGGCTTGTACATCGGCACCCGGATCAGCGCCGAGCGGTTGTTGTGCCCCCAGCAGATGTACGAGGGGGCCTCGCCGCCGGCGCCCGCGGTGCGCTGGGAGCCGCCCCAGATCCGCTTGTAGGAGTTCACCCACTGGTTGGTGACGGCGGCCGTCTCGGCGGCATGCCGCAGCAGGCCGGCGATGAACGATCTGCCGACCTTGGAGAGCTGGTACTCGGCGCCGGACTCGTGGAAGGCGTTGCGGTCGCCCTCGAACAGCGAGAGGTGGGTGTGCATGCCGCTGCCGGGGTGCTCGGAGAACGGCTTGGGCATGAAGCTCGCGTGCACGCCCTGCTCCAGCGCGACCTCCTTCATGACCAGCCGGAAGGTCATGATGTTGTCGGCGGTGGACAGCGCGTCGGCGTAGCGCAGGTCGATCTCCTGCTGGCCGGGGGCGCCCTCGTGGTGCGAGAACTCGACCGAGATGCCCATCGACTCCAGCATGGTGATCGCCTGTCGGCGGAAGTCGTGGCCCACCCCGCGCGGGGTGTGGTCGAAGTAGCCGGACTGGTCGGCGGGGATCGGTGCGGTGCCGTCGCCGGGCAGGTTCTTCAGCAGGAAGAACTCGATCTCCGGGTGGGTGTAGAAGGTGAAGCCCTGCTCGGAGGCCTTCTCCAGGGTGCGCTTGAGCACGAACCGGGGGTCCGCGTAGGACGGCGAGCCGTCCGGCATCAGGATGTCGCAGAACATCCGCGCGGTGCCCGGGGTCTCCGAGCGCCACGGCAGGATCTGGAAGGTGGTCGGGTCCGGCTTGGCGATCATGTCGGACTCGTACACCCGGGCGAATCCCTCGATCGCCGAGCCGTCGAACCCGATGCCCTCCTCGAAGGCCTGTTCCAACTCCGCCGGCGCCACCGCGACCGACTTGAGGAACCCGAGCACATCGGTGAACCACAGCCGGACGAACCGGATGTCACGCTCTTCGAGCGTCCGAAGCACGAACTGCTGCTGCTTGCCCATGGGGACAGTCTCACCTCTGCTCTTTACGCGCGTGTTACGCCCGGACGGCCCCCGAAAGACCCCGTAAAGCGATTGCCACCATCATGGCCGATCGACACCCGCCACGGCAGGGCCGACCCCCCGGTCCTACCATCCTCACGGGACATTGCGTCAGTTCGACGATTACACTCGGGCCATGCCCAATCTCCGTCTCGCCCTGAGCCAGATCGACCCCTGGGTCGGTGACCTCACCCGCAACAGCGACGAGGTGGTGCGCTGGACCAAGCAGGCCGTGGAGGCCGGCGCCCAGCTGGTCGCGTTCCCCGAGATGGCCCTGACCGGGTACCCGGTCGAGGACCTCGCGCTGCGCCGCTCCTTCGTCGAGGCCTCGCGCGGCGCCCTGGTCGCGCTGGCGGGCCGACTGGCCGACGACGGACTGGGCGAGGTGCCGGTGGTGGTCGGCTACCTCGGCCGCTCCGAGCACGCCTCCCCGCGGTTCGGCCGCCCCGCCGGGTCGCCGCAGAACTGCGCCGCGGTGCTGCACCGGGGCGAGGTGCTGACCCGCTTCGCCAAGCACCACCTGCCCAACTACGGCGTCTTCGACGAGTACCGCTGGTTCGTCCCGGGCGACCAGCTGCCGGTGCTGCGGCTGCACGGGGTGGACGTCGCACTGGCGATCTGCGAGGACATCTGGCAGGACGGCGGCCGGGTCACCGCCGCCCGCGAGGCCGGGGCCGGACTGCTGCTGGTCGTCAACGGCTCGCCGTACGAACGGAACAAGGACGACCAGCGGCTGGAGCTGGTGCAGCGCCGCGCCGCCGAGGCGGGCTGCGCCCTGGCCTACGTCAACATGGTCGGCGGCCAGGACGAGCTGGTCTTCGACGGCGACTCCGTCGTGGTCGATGCGGACGGTCAAGTCCTGGCCCGCGCACCGCAGTTCGAGGAACACCTGATGGTGCTGGACCTCGACCTGCCGGCCGCGAGCAGCGACCACACCGACGGGCTGCTGCTGAGCGACGGACTGCACCTGGTCCGCACCGAGTTGAGTGACCGGCCGACCCCGCGCCCCGCCGGCGGGCCGGTGGCGGCCGGCATCGCGCCGCGGCTGTCCGACGAGGCCGAGATCTGGGCCGCGCTGGTCTCCGGCACCCGGGCGTACGTGACCAAGAACGGCTTCCGCTCGGTGCTGATCGGCCTCTCCGGCGGGATCGACTCGGCCCTGGTGGCCTCGATCGCGGTGGACGCGCTCGGCGCCGACAACGTGCACTGCGTCTCGATGCCCAGCCGCTACTCCTCGCAGCACTCCCGGGACGACGCGGCCGAACTGGCCCGCCGCACCGGGCTGCACTTCCGGACCGTCCCGATCGCCCCGATGTTCGACGCCTACCTGGCCGCCACCGAACTGACCGGCCTGGCCGAGGAGAACCTGCAGTCCCGGCTGCGCGGCACCCTGCTGATGGCGCTCTCCAACCAGGAGGGGCACATCGTGCTCGCCCCCGGCAACAAGAGCGAGCTGGCGGTCGGCTACTCGACCCTGTACGGCGACTCGGTGGGCGCGTACGGACCGATCAAGGACGTCTACAAGTCGCTGGTCTTCCGGCTCGCCCGCTGGCGCAACGAGGAGGCCGGGCGCCGCGGCGAGGTGCCGCCGATCCCGGAGCACACCATCACCAAGCCGCCGTCCGCCGAGCTGCGGCCGGACCAGGTCGACGCCGACTCGCTGCCCGACTACGACCTGCTGGACGGCGTGCTGACCCGCTACATCGAGGGCGACGAGGGCCGGGACGCGATCGTCGCGGCCGGCTTCGACCCGGCCGTGGTGGACCGGGTGGTCCGGCTGGTCGACACCGCCGAGTACAAGCGGCGCCAGTACCCGCCGGGCCCGAAGATCTCGGTCAAGAACTTCGGCCGGGACCGCCGGCTGCCGATCACCAACCGCTGGCGGCGCGGCTGAGCCGGACGGACCCTAGCTGTACGTGTAGGCGGCGGCCACCGCGAGGTGGTCGCTGCCGTCCCGGGGCAGGGTGCGGGAGTCCACCGGCCGGAGCCCGCCCTTGCTCATGATCTGGTCGATCCGCGCCATCGGGAACGCCGACGGCCAGCTGAAGCCGAAGCCGTCCCCGGCCGCGCCCTGGGCCGAGCGCATCTGCGAGGTGACCGGCGCCAGACTGCGGTCGTTCATGGTGCCGTTGAGGTCGCCGAGCAGCAGCACCTTCTGCACCGGCTCGGCCTGGATCGCGTCGCCGAGCGCCTGGGCGCTGACGTCCCGCTGGTGGACGGTGAAGCCGCCCTCGGCCTTGAGCCGGACGGACGGCAGGTGCGCGACGTACACCGCGACCGGGCCCTGCGGGGTGCCGACCTGGGCCCGGAACGCCCTGGTCCAGCCGATCTTCAGGTCCACCGGCGAGACGTCGGTGATCGGGTACTTCGACCAGAGCCCGACCGTCCCCTCCACGGTGTGGTGCGGGTACGTGCCGGCCAGCCCGGTCTCGTACGCCCGCACCTGCGGACCGGCCAGCTCCTGGAGGGCGACGATCTCCGCCCCCGAGTCGACCAGGCCCCGGACGGTTCCCGGCACGTCGGTGTTGCCGGCGGCCACGTTGTGGCTGACCACCGTCCAGTCGCCCTTGCCGCCGCTCTTGTCCGACACCAGCCCGCCGAACAGGTTCACCCACAGCACGGCGGGCAGCAGCAGGGCGACCAGCGCGGTCGCGGAACGGCGCAGCAGCGCGGGCACCAGCAGCACCGGGACGGCCAGGCCCACCCAGGGCAGGAAGGTCTCCAGCAGGCTGCCGAGGTTGCCGACGCTGTTGGGCACCCGGGCGTGGAAGGCCAGCAGCCCGGCGGTGGCCACCGCCAGCAGGGCGGTCAGCAGTCCGCGCCGCCAGGGGCCGCTGCCGCGGGTGTCCCGGCCCCAGTACCGCAGGCCGAGGAAACCGCCGCGGCCCGCGGGCGTGCCGGCACCGCCACGGGCCGTGGTCCGCTCGGTGCTGTCCGCCTGCGCCATGCCGTGGCTCCCGTCGTTCGTGCCGTCGCCGGTCCGACGTCCGGTCCGTGGGGGTACGGGCGCGGGTGCCGGACTGGTGCCGGTTCGATCGGATAGCCGGCTCAGCCTATGCCGGGACAGACGCGCGACCCCTGGACCGGGTTCCGGCGTGGCCCGCTTTGGTGAGCCAGGCCACGTACACGAAGCAGCTGCGCGCTACCGCGGGGCGATGCCGTCCAGCACGGCGTCGACCAGTTGGCGGGAGAGGTCCGGGTCCTCCAGGTCGGAGTCGTCGGACAGGATGCTGCGGTAGAGGATCGGGCCCATCAGCAGGTCGCCGAGCAGTTCCAGGTCGAGGTCGTCGCGGATCAGGCCCTCGGCGACGGCCTGCCGGATCAGGTGGATCCCGATCTCCCGGCGCGGCTTGGCCACCCGCTCCCGGTAGGCGGCGTGCAGCTCGGGCAGGGTCTGCATCTGCCCGAGCGCGGCCTTGAGCACCCAGCGGGTGCGCTTGGCCAGGCCGCGGCGGCGGATGTAGTCGACCATCGCGATCAGGTCCTCGCGGGCGCCGCCGCCGGTGGGGGCCGGGATCGGCTCCTCCAGCCGGCTGACCACCTCGACCAGCAGCGCCTCCTTGTTGGGCCAGCGCCGGTAGATGGTGGCCTTGCCGACGCCGGCCGCGGTGGCGATCCCCTCGATGGTGAGGTCGGACAGCGTGTTGCCGTCGGCCATCAGGTCCTCGACGGCGGTGAAGATGGCCAGCTCGGCGGCCTCGCTGCGGGGCCGGCCGCGCCGCACCGCCGCACAGGGCTGCCCGGTGTCGGCGCTCGGCGTGTCCGTCCTGATCACCGCTGTCTCTCCCTCGCTGCGCCCCGGGCGCGGCCGCCGTGGGGTGTCTCCAGGCCCGGTTCCCGGGCCGGTGGCCCCGCCGGTCACGTCACCGGCCGGCAGGGCCATTGTCGCTCAGCCGGTCACGGACCGGTCGAGCACGGCTCAGGCCGCCGCGGCCTCGCGGGTCTGATCCTGCTGCTCGGGCGCCTTCCCGGGACGGCCCGGGGCACCGGCGGCGCGGCGCGGGAGCAGGAACCAGGCGACCAGCGCGCCGACCAGCGAGATGCCCACCGAGAGCGAGGCCACCACGTGCATGGCGTGGATGAAGGCGTCGTTCGCCGGGGCGATCAGGGCCTGGCCCTTGCCGTCGGGAATCCGGCTCGCGACGGCCAGGGTGGCCTCCAGCGACTCGCCCGCCTTGTCGCGCAGGTTCTCCGGCAGGTGGGTCAGGGTGTCCGACATCCCGTCGCGGTAGACGGTGGACAGCACCGCGCCGAGCACGGCGACCCCGAGCGAGCCGCCGACCTGGCGGAAGGTGTTGTTGACGGCCGAGCCGGCGCCGGCCTTCTCGCGCGGCAGCGAGCCCATGATCGCGACGGTGACCGGCGGCATGACGTGCGCCATGCCGCTGCCCATCACCAGGCCGAGCACGATCAGCACCCAGATCGGGGTGGTGGCGGTCAGCACGGCGTAGCCGACGAAGCCGAGCGCGACCAGCACCATGCCGCCGGCGGCGGTGGCGGCGACGCCGAGGCGCTCCACCACCAGCCGGGCCCGCGGGGCGAACAGCAGCTGGGCGACGGCCAGCGGCAGCATCAGCAGGCCGGCCTGGAGCGCGCTGTAACCGCGCACGCTCTGGATGTAGAAGACGCCGAAGAAGGAGACGCCCATCAGCGCGAAGAAGATCACGCCGACCACGACCACGGAGGCGCTGAACACCTTGTTGCGGAACCAGGTGACGTCCAGCGCGGGGAACGGGATGCGGCGCTCGTACACGACGAAGGCGGCGATCGCGAGCACCCCGAGCAGGGTCGGCCCCCAGGCGGCGAACGCGGTGAAGTCGGCCAGCTCGCCGCCCTTGATGATGCCGTAGATCAGCGCGACCAGGCCGACGATCGACAGCAGCACCCCGATCGGGTCGAGCGCGCCCGGGTTGGGGTCCTTGGACTCGGGGACCAGGACCGCCATCGCGATCACCGCGACGATCACGATCGGGACGTTGATCAGGAAGACCGAGCCCCACCAGAAGTGCTCGATCAGCAGGCCGCCGGTGATCGGGCCGATGGCGATCGCCAGGCCGACCGCGCCGGCCCAGATGCCGATCGCCTTGGGCTGCTCCTCGCGCTCGAAGACGTTCATGATGATCGCCAGCGTGGCGGGCATCGCGAGCGCGGCGCCGACGCCCATCAGGCCGCGGTAGCCGATGAGTTCACCGGGCGTGCCGGACATCGAGGAGAGCAGCGAGGCGATCCCGAAGACCACCATGCCGACCAGCAGGGCCCGCTTGCGGCCGAAGCGGTCGCCGAGCAGGCCGGAGGTGAAGAGCAGCCCGGCGAACACCAGGGTGTAGGAGTTGATCGCCCATTCCAGGTCGCTCTGGGTGGCGCCCAGTCCGACCGGTGCGGGGGTCGCGATGGTCTTCATCGCGACGTTGAGGATCGAGTTGTCGAGCACGACGACGAGCAGGGCGAGCACCAGGGTGCACAGGATCGCCCAGCGTCGGCGGTGGATGGCTTCCGGCACGCGGGGTGGCGCGGCTGCGGTGGTCATTGGTCTTCCCGTCCGTGTTGGCGTGGCACTGGCGGGCATTTGCGAGTCGCGTACGTCTCGTAACCCCCCGGACCAGACTAGCGGCCAATACGATACGAGACGAGTCCGTTTCGTAAAAAGAAGGCAAAGCCCACCCGGCGCACGGGCGGGTGTGGTGGGGATCGCACGCCGCCGACCGCACCCCTCTTTGCGCTCACGCCGGGGCGTGCAAGCATGGAGGGGATCCGGGGACGCCGTACGGCGCCACGAGACGACAACCCTTCAGGAGTCCGTTCGATGAACGCTTCTTCGCCTTCGCCTGCCCAGAACCAGGCGACCACCACCCTCTACGGCGGGGTCACCAACCGCCGGGTGACCGTCCGCGACCTCGCCGCCGCCAAGCAGCGCGGCGAGAAGTGGGCGATGCTCACCGCCTACGACGCCCTCACCGCGGGCGTCTTCGACGAGGCCGGGATCCCCGTCCTGCTGGTCGGCGACTCGGCCGGCAACTGCCACCTCGGCTACGAGACCACCGTGCCGGTGACCATGGATCAGATGGTGATGCTCTCCGCCGCCGCCGTCCGCGGCACCCAGCGCGCCATGATCGTCGCCGACCTGCCGTTCGGCTCCTACCAGGAGTCCCCCGCCCAGGCCATGCACAACGCGGCCCGGCTGATGAAGGAGGCCGGGGTCGGCGCGGTCAAGCTGGAGGGCGGCGAGCGCAGCGCCCGCTCGATCGAGCTGCTGGTCGAGGCCGGCATCCCGGTGATGGCCCACATCGGCCTCACCCCGCAGTCCGTGCACGCCTTCGGCGGCTACCCGGTCCAGGGCCGCGGCGACGAGGCGGCCCACCAGCTGCTCCGCGACGCCAAGGCCGTGCAGCAGGCCGGCGCCTTCTCCGTCGTCCTGGAGGCCGTCCCGGCCGAGCTGGCCGCCCAGGTCACCGAGCAGCTGGCGATCCCGACCGTCGGCATCGGCGGCGGCCCGGAGACCGACGCCCAGGTGCTGGTCTGGACCGACATGGCCGGCATGACGGCGGGCCGGGTGCCCAAATTCGTCAAGAAGTACGCGAACCTGCGCAGCGTCCTCGGCGACGCCGCCCGCGCCTACGCGGAGGACGTCCGCACCGGCACCTTCCCGGCGGCGGAGCACAGCTTCCACTGAGGCTCGCCCGTCGCACCCGTTGCCGCTTCGGTGTGCCGAAGCGGCAACGGGTACCAGTCTGCTCAGGTGTCCGAGGTGCAGACGAAACCGAGGTCGACCAGCCCCTCGCTCCGGCAGAGGCGGTCGGACGCTCCGCCGACCGTGGTCTGCAGCAGTTGGTAGTCGGCGCCGTGCTCCTGCCCCCAGTGCATGGCGGCACGCCACAGTTGCCGCCCGAATCCGAGCCCTCGGTACCCCGGTAGGACTCCGAAGTACTGGGGCAGGAGCCGGACTTGCCCGATCGGATCGGGCATCGTCTCCATCGGGCCGATGGAGCCGACCACCTGCCTGTCCTGTACCGCGACCAGCACGGGTCCAACGGTGTCGAGCTTGGAGTCCAGGAAGGCGAATCCTTCACCGGCCAGTCTCTCGGCGAAGACCCCGAAGCTCGCCGCCACCTGCGAAGGGGCCTCGGACAGGCTCTCGATCCCGCCCACGGCGGGAGCGGGGCGGTCGAAGGTCCTGAGCTGGACCCGATTGCATGCGGCAGCGGCGTCCGGGACGTCCTGGAACCACACGACGCGGGCCTTCTCGGCACCGTGGACAACGGCGAGCTTGACGGCCGCCTCCCGAGCTTCGAGCAGGTGTCCGCGGGCCCCGTAGAGGTGGACCCGGAGGATTCCGCGGCCGGTGATCGTCGGGATCAGAGTCCGCTCCCGATCCTGGACGATGTCGTCCACCACGACCCACTCGTCCTTGCGGTCCGCCCATCGCCGGTCCTTGTCATGGGACAGAAAGCCACCGCTGCCGGCCACGGCGAACACGTCCTCCAACAGTTCCGAGCTCATCGCGTCGGGGTGCAGGGGGCCGAGCGTCGGCAGGTACGGCACGGAGACGTGCGAGCGCATCCAGTCCCAGCGGAATCCCATGCACCCACGCTACTCGGCTGCCACACAGGGCTCAGGCCCTGACGCGAACCGCGTCAGGGCCTGAGCGCCACTGATCGATCGCGATCAGTGCGGGTTGTCGTCACCCGCGGAGCAGGAGCACTTGATCGACTCCATGATGTCGTCCAGATCGCCGACGACGGTGATCTCGGTGACCGGCTGGGCGGGGGCCTGGAGGGGCCGCGTGAGGTACGGCAGGCGCTGGGTCGGGTCGTCGTCCGGCAGCGGGCGCCTCGGGGAGAGTTCGACAGCGACAGCGGTCATGATCATCCTGCTTTCCTGGTTCCGTGCTGGCAGTAGCTTGCGAGTGGTGCCTTCGCCTCCTGGTAGTGCTTGGCCAGCGGCCGGCACACGGTGCACGACCCCGAGAGCCGGCAGCCGGAGCAGCCACCGGTGCGAAGCATGAGACGGTCGGCGACGGCGCCGAGCCTGGCGAGGCCGTTGATCCCCTCGGCAGGAAGGCTGATCTGGTCGTCACGGCCGATCTTGCAGATGGACACCAGTCCGTGCGGGTCGGTGTGGAAGAAGGTGTGGCCCGCGTTGCACCCGGCGAACGGCCTGCGCATCCGCAGGTGCTCCTTGGACTGCGCGGTCAGGGACTCGGCGCCGCCGTAGATCGTCGGGGTCATGTTGGTGAAGACGTTGTACTCCAGCCCCCACGACCGGCACAGGTCGACCATCGCCTGTTCCTCGTGCGCGTTGTCCTCGGTGACGACGATGCTCATCCGCAGGGGGAGCCTGGCGTGGCGTGCGGCGTTCATCCCCTGGACGAACAGGTCCCAGGCGCCCGGACGTTGCGTCAATTCGTCGTAACTTGCCTTCGTGGCGCCGTACATCGACACCGTGACCCGGTAGGGCGGGCAGTCCCGGAAGAGGCCGAGCAGGTTCTCGCGCCACAGCAGTGAGGCGTTGGTCGAGACCGTGATCATCATGCCGAGCTCGAACGCGGCTCGGTACGACGGGATGAAGTCCTTGTCCACCGTCGGCTCGCCGCCGGTGATCTGGAGCCACAGCACCCCGGCCTCGGCCATGATCCGCAGACAGCTGAGCTTGTCCGCCAGCGGCATGCCCGAGTTGACCTTGAGCCCCAGGTAGCAGTGCTTGCACGCGTAGTTGCAGCCGAGGTTGATCTCCCACGACGCCCGGGAGTAGCCCCATCGAGAAGGCTGTCGTACGAGCAGGAACTCGCCCGTCGGGCGTCCGGCAAAGGCCAGGTCGGCCCACTGCGAGCCCACAGCGTCCAAGAGCCAGAAGGGGGCCGCTCGGGCGGGGTCGTGGGTGCGCAACTCCTCGAAGCTGGACGCCGGCAGACGGAGACCGCCTCGACTACCGGGGCGCACCAACAGGTACTCGTCCAGGAACGGGCTGGCGATGAGCCTGTGCACTTTCCCTCCTCTGTCGATCAGTTCGGGGGAGACGAGATGCCGACGTGGAGGAGATGAGCCTCCGCGGCCGACTGGATGTAGAAGCGCCTGATGCGGTCCGACGAACCCGGATCCCTGCCGGCGGTACTGCTGCGTGAACTTGGGCGGCGAAGACGAGTACGGCGAGCCGCGCGTCTCCCGTCACGCTCTCGTCAGGAGCGACCTCACACCACACGACCTTGCCCGCCTCCACCGAGTACCAGCCCCAGGAGTGAGCCAGTGCTTCAATCAGGAGAAGACCGCGGCCGCCGGTGGCCATGTCGTCTGCCGCCCTGCTCACCGGCGGCTGCCGACTGCGGTCTGCGACCTCGACCCGCAGACGGACGCCGGTCCACTGAACCGTGACGCGGCAGGGCTTTCGTGTGTGCTCGATGGCGTTGGCCAGCAACTCGTCAGCGCACAACTCCACATCCCGCACGGCGCAGTCCGTCAACGGGACACGCCAGGAGGCGGCGATCTGCCGGATCAGTTGACGCATCGGCCGGATGGCCGCCGGGTTCGGCTCGACGACCCAGGAGCGCGGCTTCGGGAGCATGACGGTGTCGGCGTGGTTCATTGGCGGGGCCGTCTCGGTCGGGTGGCACCGGGCAATTCTCCGGAGGACCACCAGAATCCCGATGCAGCGGCTTCGAGATAAGGCCAGCGCGCGTACCCACGATGGGTAAACTTACGGCCAGTTATCTCAAGTGACACTGAGCGATGATCCTTCTGCTGCTGGGGGCCGGTCATGAGTGAGCCAATGGGGCCGTCCGGGCTTCCGACCCGTCTGCTCGCAGACCCGGAGATGAGGGCGGCCTGCACTGATCGAGACTTCGCGCGGATCTTCCAACTCGCCAAGCGCAAAGGAGGATTCCACCCTTCGCGCATTGCTCGGGCGTGCGAGCTGACCCCTAGCAGGGTGGGGGAGGTGATGAAGGGACGCCCGAAGATCACCAACATGGTCGTCATCGAGCGCATCGCGGATGGCTTACGGATTCCCGGCCGCATGCTCGGACTCGCGGATCGTAGCTGGGAACGGCCGTCCGCCTCTTATGAGGGGTCGCCGGTGGTGGTTGACCACGCCCGAACGCCGCAGTCGGCCAGGGACGCGCCGACAGGGGGCGACTTGGATGACATCCTGGCCATCGCAGCCGGATCCAAGGTCACACCGAATGTCCTTCGTTCCCTCCAGGTATCAATCGAGGACTACTGGAGGCGAGACGACCAGCACGGCGGCGCGGCGCTCCGGCCTGCGGTGATCGGTCAACTCAGGTACGTCGCAGTCGTGATGAGGGACACTGTCGACCCGAACTACCGGCGCAGTCTCCACGGCATCGCTGCTGAGCTCGCCCGCCTTGCCGGCTGGACGTACTTCGACGCGCGGCAGTACAGCGCAGCACAAGGCTACTTCACCGAATCGCTCCGGTTCGCGCGAGAGATCGATGACCGCACGTTCATCGCCAACGTACTCGCATGTCTCAGTCTCCAGGCGACCTACCAGGCCAAGCCGCAGAACGCGATCACGCTCGCCCGGGCCGCACAGGACAACGCGCTTCTCGCCGGAGGGACGCCGAGGCTCCTGGCGATGCTGTCGATGCGGGAAGCCTTCGGCCACGCGAGCACCCACGATCGGGACGCAGCCCATCGCGCGATCACCGAGGCGCATCACCACTTCGGGCGCGTCGCCGATGGTGACGACGACCCCGCCTGGGTTCGGTACTTCGACCACACCAAGCTCACCGTGGACACCGGCATCGCCCTTGGTCAGCTAGGGGAAACGGGGGCTGCCGAGCCGCTTATCGCCGAAGGATTGAAGGCCGAGCCGATGGCCAACCAGAGAGGCCGCGCATTCCACACCTTCTGGCTCGCGCGGACCCAACTCCAGCGGCGAGAGGTCGAATTGGCATGCGCCACCGCCGGGGAGGCTCTCGCCCTGAGTGCAGTGGTCGAGTCCCCCAGAGTGGTCGCCCATCTCCAGGAGTTCCACCAGCTCCTGAGGCCCTACCGCAGCAGCGCCTCGGCCGCGGAACTGTCCGGCCGGATCGGCGGCATGGCCGGCTGATCAGAGGCCGGCCTCATTGAGCAGCAGGTACAGCACGCCCACGAGCGTGCCACTGCTGACGATCTCGCGGCGGTCGATCATGCCGCGAAGCTCGGACAGGGGAATCCACTCAATCCGGTCGGACTCGTTGCGCTCCGTCGGCGGGCCCACGTACTCGACGGCGTCGGCTCGGAAGACGAAGTGCTCCGAGTCGGTGATGCCATTGGCCGGCTGGGCGTAGATCAGCGGCGTGACCTCACCGACCTTCCAGCCGGTCTCCTCCAGCGTCTCGCGGACTGCCGCCTCCGCCGGGGTCTCGTCCGGCTCGATGAGACCCATCGGGAGTTCCCAGGCCCAGGTGTCGGTGATGAAGCGATGCCGCCACATCATGAGGACCTGCTTCCGGTCGTTCACGACGGCGGCCACGGCAAGGTGCCGCAGCTTCACCACGTGGTGTTCCCAGCGGTGGCCGTCCGGCTGCTCGATGTCGGCCAGCCACAGGTTCACCCATGGGTTCTCGTAGATCGAACGCTCCCCGTGGATCTTCCACTGCATTGCTGAAGCCTCCCTTGATGGACCCTCAGCATCTCAGAGGTTGGCAACCCGGGCAGCCCTCTCCGGCAGATTCGCGTCAGACTGACGAATACTGGTGATTTCAGCTGGCAGTTGCTGCATGCACGTTTCGCAGCGCTGCCCCTCGGGCCTCCGAGGGGCAGCGCTTGAGTTGCTGTTCCATCCCGCTTCATTCATCTCCCTCCACGCGCTCGATGCACATCTTGATTCATCTCTGAGCGGTTTCCCCCTCGGTGCACCGAGGGGGAAAGCGCAACGCTCTTGTCTTGGCTTTTCGATCTCTGGGTGCTGCCCATCGGCATGCCGATGGGCAGCACCTGATTCGGATCTCTCTGATTCACTCCGCCCGGATTTGAAGCCTGGCCCCGTTTGTTCAAATTGATTTTTCTTTCAGTGGCGCCTCCTCGATCGAGGGGGCGCCACTGATTCCAGGCTGAAATGATGTGGGCACGTACCCGTACGGCGGTGACAGGCCGGTGACAGCGGCGTGACAGCGGGGCGGGGCGCGCGACAGGGGGCTGACAGGCGGGGCGGGCAGCCTGGGGGCATGACAGGAATCGCCACCGCCCCGAACACGCGGGGAACAGCCGGGAACGCCGTCGAGGTGCACGGCATCGTGAAGCACTTCGGCGACACCAAGGCCCTCGACGGCGTCGACCTCACCGTCCGCGAGGGCACCGTCCTCGCCCTGCTCGGCCCCAACGGCGCCGGCAAGACGACCCTGGTGCGCGTGCTCTCCACGCTGATCAAGCCCGATGCGGGCACCGCGTTCGTCGGCGGCTACGACGTCCTGCGCCAGCCCAAGCAGCTGCGCCGCACCATCGGCCTGACCGGCCAGTACGCGTCCGTGGACGAGCTGCTCTCCGGCTACGAGAACCTCTACCTGATCGGCCGGCTGCTCGACCTCCCCGCCCGCGAGGCCAAGGCCCGGGCCGCCGAGCTGCTGGAGCGCTTCTCGCTCACCGAGGCCGCCAAGCGGATCGCCAAGACCTACTCCGGGGGCATGCGCCGCCGCCTCGACCTGGCCGCCAGCATGATGGGCCGCCCCCGGGTGCTCTACCTGGACGAGCCCACCACCGGCCTGGACCCCCGCACCCGCAACGAGGTCTGGGACGAGGTGCAGCGGATGGTCGCCGAGGGCAGCACCGTGCTGCTGACCACCCAGTACATGGAGGAGGCGGAGCAGCTTGCCAACGAGCTGACCGTCATCGACCGCGGCCGGGTGATCGCCAACGGCGGTGTCGCCGAGCTCAAGGCCAAGGTCGGCGGCCAGATCCTCCAGGTCCGCCCGGTCCGCCCGGCCGAGCTGCCGGAGATGGCCCGCTGCCTGCACGAGACCGGGATCACCTCCGCCACCTTCTCCCCCGACGACGGCCTGCTCGCGGTGCCGCTGGTCGACGACGAGCAGCTCACCGCCGTGATCGGGGTGCTCGGCGGGCGCGGCTTCGCGATCGCCGGGATCGACACCAAGGTGCCCAGTCTGGACGAGGTCTTCCTCGCCATCACCGGCAAGCCCACCGCCGACGCCGTCACCGCGTCCGCCGCCGACCTCGTCAAGGAGCCCGTCGCATGACCACCGCCACGCTCGCCCCCGGCCCGGTCGGGGGCGTCCCGGCCGACGAGACCCGGATCGGCCCGGCCGCCACCCTGCGCCACATCGGCGCGCTGACCCGCCGCAACCTGATGCGGATCAAGGCCGACCCGGAGTCGATGTTCGACGCCGTGCTGATGCCGATCGTCTTCACCGTGCTGTTCGTCTACGTCTTCGGCGGCGCCATGATGGGCGGCGACCAGGACAAGTACAAACAGTTCATGATCCCCGGTCTGCTCGGACAGACCGGCATGACGCTGGCGCTGGCCGTCGGCACCGGGCTGAACAGCGACTTCCAGACCGGGGTGATGGACCGCTTCCGCACCCTGCCGATCGGCCGGGCCTCCGTCCTGCTCTCCAAGCTGGTCGCGGAGACCCTGCGCGCCCTGCTCTCCTCCGGGATCCTGCTGACCTTCGCCTTCATCCTCGGTTTCGAGCTGAAGACCGGCGTGCCGGAGCTGCTGGCCGCGGTCGGCCTGTCCCTGGTGTTCGGCATGTCGATCACCTGGATCTCGATGCTGCTGGGCATGTCGATGAAGAGCGCCCAGGCCGTCCAGGGCGTCTCCATGCTGGTCCTGATGCCGATGCAGTTCGGCAGCTCGATCTTCGCGCCGACCAGCACCATGCCGGGCTGGCTCCAGGCCTTCACCAAGGTCAACCCGCTGTCCGCGCTGGCCGACGCCTCCCGGGCGCTGCTCAACGGCGAGGGCGCGGTGGCCCACCCGGTGATGATCGTGCTGATCTGGTCGGCCGCGTCGACCGCGATCTTCGCCCCGCTCGCGGTGGCCCGCTTCCGCAAGCGGACCTGAGCGGGCCGGGGTGGAGGACGGCCGGCGTCCGTGGACGGGACGCCCGCCGGTAGGGACGGGCGGTCGGCCGGTGACCAGGGGACGGACACCGGCCGGCCGCTCAGCCGATCAGCTCCGCCAGCAGTTCCTGGGTCTGCTGCTGGGTCATCCCGCCGCCGGTGCGGTACTCGCTGTCGAAGGCGGCGTCGCCCAGCAGTTCGCGCAGGACGGCGATCGACCGGTCCCGCTCGGCGCGGTCCAGGAAACCGCCCTTCGGACCGTTCAGCCCGCCGTGCGCGCCGAGCAACCGGGCCGCCATCCGGCCCCGTTCGAGGTCCCCGTCGCGCTCGGCGAAGGCCCGCAGCACTCCGGCCACGGCCGGCACCATCATGATCGTCATCTGCCCGGCGAACCCGGAGGCCGCGCTCAGCGAGCTCAGCATCCGCCGGCCTTCGCGGAGCAGGTCGAGGCCCCGTTCCGGATCCCCGGCCCGGGCGACGAGCCAGCCCCGGGAGGAGCCGATCAGCCCGGTCACCACGCTCGGTGCGGAGGCGCCGATCCGGGCCTCCTCCAGCAGGTCCAGCTCGGCCAGGGCCCGGTCGTACTCGCCCTTCTCGGAGTGCACCCCGGCCAGCGTCAGCCGACCGAACAGCAGCGCACCGGAGCCGGCCTGGTCGGCGATCCCCGGGTCGAGGGCCTCCACCGTCTCCCGGATGATCCGCTCCCCGCGGTCCAGGTCCTCCTCCAGCAGGGCGCTGCCGAGGTTCACCCGCAGGATCGGCACCTCCTGGAACGCGCCCAGCCGCTCGGCCAGCTCGATCGCCCGCTCGTACGCGGCGACGGCCGCCCCGGCCTCGCCCCGCAGCGCCAGCGACTCCCCGCGCGCCGACAGCGCCTGGGAGACCCCCCAGAGGTTGCCGGCCCGTTCGTACAGCTCCAGGGACCGCTCGCCGTCCCGGACGCCCTGATCCCAGCCGCCCGGCCAGTCGTTCATCATCTTGGCCCGGATCTGCAGGACGAACGCCAGGTCGTTCGGGGCGCCGTGCGCCTCGGCGCCGCGGACGGCGTCGTCCACCAGGTCCTTCATCCGGTCCAGGTGGCCGGTCAGGAAGGCCCCGAAGACCCGCATCATCGCCGGGAAGCGGTAGGACTGCGGCAGCTCCGGGGTGTAGACGTCGAGCAGGTTCTGCGCCACCGCGACCGCCTCCGGACTGCCGAGCACGTCCAGATTGCCCTCGAACAGGCCTATCAGCCGGTACATCGCGAGCAGCCGGCGGGCCTCCTCGGCCACGCCCTCGGGCATCGGCACGCCGTACGCCAGCGGTGGGAGCTCCAGCGGCACCGGCGGCGGGACGTCCGGGCCGAACGGGCCGGGGCCCGCCGCCGCGACCGCGTCGTACCAGCCGCGGGCCTCCAGGCTGTAGCCGCGCAGCGACCAGTACCAGCTCATGCCGAGGGCCAGGACCAGGGCCTGCTGCTCGTCCCCGAGGTCGATCGCCCGGCGCAGCGCGGCCCGGATGTTGTCCTGCTCGCGGTCCAGCACCGCGAGCCAGTGCAGCTGCCGGGGGCCGTGCACGTCGCCGTCGGCGACGGCGACCACGGACCGGAAGTGCGCCAGGTGACGGGCACCGGTGGCGTCGCGCTCGGCGGCGGACTCGGCGAGGCGCTCGGTGGCGTACTCGTGGATGGTCTCCAGCATCCGGTAGCGCGGCTGGCCGCCGTCGTCCGCCAGGTCCGCCACCAGCAGGGACTTGTCGACCAGCGAGAGCAGCAGGTCGGCGACCTCCGGGCCGACCACCTCGGTGCCGTCGGCGCAGACCGCCTCGGCGTCCTCCAACTGCCAGCCGCCCGCGAACACCGAGAGCCTGCGCAGCACCGCCCGCTCCCGCTTGCCCAGCAGGTCCCAGCTCCAGTCCACCACCGCGCGCAGCGTCTGCTGGCGCGGCAGGAGGGTCCGGCTGCCGGCGGTGAGCAGGGCGAACCGGCCGTCCAGCCGGTCCGCGATCTGCCGGGCCGTCATCACCCGCAGCCGGGCGGCGGCCAGTTCGATGGCCAGCGGCAGGCCGTCCAGCCGGCGGCAGATCTCGGCGCAGGCCTCCGGGTCGCTGGCCGGGTCGAAGCCGGGACGGGCGGCGGCGGCCCGCTCGGTGAGCAGCCGCAGCGCCACCGGGTCGGGCAGCGGCTCGACCGGCAGGACGGTCTCGCCGGGCACGCCGAGCGGCTCCCGGCTGGTGGCGAGCACGGTCAGCCCCGGGCACTCGGCGAGCAGGGTGTCGACCAGGTCGGCGGCGGCCTGGATCAGGTGCTCGCAGTTGTCCAGGACCACCAGCATCCGGCGGTGGCCGCAGTGCTCGACCAGTCGGCGCAGCGGGTCCTCGGCGCGCTTCTCCATCACCTCGGCGACCATGCCGCCGCTGTGCAGCACGAGTTCGCGCAGACCGAGCGCGGAGACCACGGCGGCGGGGACGGCCTCCGGGCTCTCCAGCGGGGCGAGTTCGGCCACCCAGACGCCGTCCGGCCAGTGCCCGGCGGACTGCTCGGCGCGGCCGGCCTCGATCGACAACCGGGTCTTGCCGGAGCCGCCCGGGCCGGTCAGGGTGACCAGCCGACACTCCGTCACCAGACCGCGCAGGGCGGCGAGATCGCCCTCCCGGCCGACGAAGCTGGTCAACCGGCCGCGCAGATTGCCTGCGCTGCGCGGGAGTTGGGGGGCGGGAACCGGCGCTGCCCCGGGTACGGCAGCGGGCGCGGACCCGGGCGCGGGCGCGGACCCGGGTACGGGCGCGGGGACGGGCTCGGCCGCGGGCGGCGGCGGGGCGGCCGCCGGGAGCGGTTCCGCCGAGGCGAGCAACTCGGCGTAGCAGGACTGGAGTCCGCGGCCCGGATCGACGCCGAGCTCGTCCGCCAGGACGCGCCTGGTCCGCTCGTAGTGGCGCAGCGCCTCGGCGGTGCGGCCGCTCTCGTGCAGGGCCCGCAGCATCAGCAGTTGCAGGGGCTCGTCCAGCGGCTGCCGTGCGCACAGCTCCGTGAGTTCGGCGACCAGCTCGGCGGCCCGGCCGAGCCCGAGGTCGGCGGTGATCCGGTGGCGGCGGACCTCCTCCCGCTGGGCCTCCAGCCGGGCGGCCGGGCCGGAGCGGTCCGGCAGGTCGGCCAGGGCGGGACCGCGCCACAGCGCCAGCGCGGCACGCAGCCGGTCGGCGGCCAGCGCGTGGTCACCGGCGTCGAGGGCGCGGCGGCCCTCGGCGCTCAGCCGCTGGAAGTCGGCGAGGTCGCCGGCCGGGTCGGTCAGCCAGTACCCGGCCGGGCCGGAGCCGACCCGCTCCCGGCCGATGGTGCGGCGCAGTCGGCCGACCAGGGTCTGCAGGGCCGCCGAGGCGTCCTGCGGCGGTTCCTCCTCCCACACCTCGTCCACCAGCTGGTCGGCCGGGACGGGCCGCCCCTGCCGCAGAGCCAGCGCGGTGAGCAGCGCCCGCAGCCGGGCGCCGCCGAGCGGGACCGGCGTGCCGTCGTCGTGGTGGGCCGTGGTGGTACCGAGGATGCCGTAGTGCACCGGACCATTCTGGTCGATCGACGGCGGCGGGGGCGCACAATTGTGTTGGTCCCCGTCCGACCCCGCCGCCGCAAGGCCCGGCCGTCCACCGCCCCGGCGGAACGTCGGCGGAACCCGGGCGGAACCGGCACCGGCCTCCCGGACGTTCACCCCGGGTGGCTTGTCCGGCCACCGACCAGCCCGGCATGATCGGTCCCTGCCGGTAGTCCCCCGTCCCTCTGTCCACGGAGCACCCACAGATGACCTTCGCCGCCACGCCGCGTTCCCGCAGCGAGGACCGCCGGATCAGCCCGGTGTTCTGGGTGCTCCTCGCCACCCTGGGCACCTCCGCCTGGGCGGTGTACTCGGGCTACGGCAACGCCCGGTTCGGGGTGTTCCTGTTCGTGGTGTCGGGCTGGATGGTCTCGCTCTGCCTCCACGAGTACGCCCACGCGCGCACCGCCCTGCACGGCGGCGACATCACCGTCGGCGCCAAGGGCTACCTCACGCTCAACCCGCTGAAGTACACCAACGTCCTGCTCAGCTTCGTGCTGCCGATCGTCTTCGTGATCCTCGGCGGCATCGGCCTGCCCGGTGGCTCGGTGTGGATCGAGCGCAGCCGGATCCAGGGGCGGCTCAAGCACAGCCTGATCTCGGCGGCCGGCCCGCTGGTGAACCTGCTGTTCGCGGCGGCCCTGCTGATCCCGGTCGGCGCGGGCTGGCTGGACGGCTCCGACCTGCACGCCTCGTACTACGGCTACGAGCTGAACGTCTCCCCGTTCGCCTGCGCGCTCGGCTTCCTCGGCCTGCTGCAGCTCAGCGCGGCACTGCTGAACCTGCTGCCGGTGCCCGGCCTGGACGGCTACGGGATCGTCGAGCCGTGGCTCTCGCCCAAGACCCGGCGCTCGGTCGAGCCCTTCGCCCCGTACGGGATGCTGGCGGTGTTCGCGCTGCTGTGGCAGCCCGAGGTGAACTCGTTCTTCTTCGGGATCGTCCACGACCTGATGGGTCTGTTCGGCGTGGACACCGACTACGCGACGGTCGGCCGGTACCTGTTCAGCTTCTGGAAGAGCTGACCGACCTCTAGCCCTGCTCAGCCGAGGCGGCCGCCGCCTCGGCGAGCTTGGCCCTGCGCCGGTTCATCCACAGCACGTTGCTCGCCACCCCGGCCAGCGGGAGCCAGATCAGCCCGATCCAGAAGCCCTCGACCATCGAGACCACGGCGGCGACCAGCGCCAGGACGACGACGAGCAGGGCGAACAGGGACGTGCGAGGCATGGCGCGGGACTCCTAGGACCGGGTACGGACGGCCGGGTGACGACCGTCCCCCATTGTCGCCGACCTCACCTCCGGAACGGTCCAGGGGTGAGGCCGACACGACGCCGGTCCCTACACGTCGGTGATCCGCAGGCCCGCGTGGGCCTTGTAGCGGCGGTTGACCGAGATCAGGTTGGCCACCAGCGCCTCCACCTGGTGGGCGTTGCGCAGCCGGCCGGAGTAGATGCCGCGCATGCCGGGGATCAGGCCCGCCAGCGCCCGCACCACGTCGGTGGCGGCCCGGTCGTCGCCGAGCACCATGACGTCGGTGTCGATCCGCTCCACCGACTCGTCCTGGAGCAGCACCGCCGAGAGGTGGTGGAAGGCGGCGGTGACCCGGGAGTCCGGCAGCAGGGCGGCGGCCTGCTGGGCGGCGCTGCCCTCCTCCGGCTTCAGCGCGTAGGCGCCCTGCTTGTCGAAGCCGAGCGGGTTGACGCAGTCGACGACGATCTTCCCGGCCAGTTCCGCGCGCAGCGCGGTCAGGGTGGCGGCGTGCCCGTCCCACGGGACGGCGACGATCACCACGTCGCTCTCCCGGGCGACGGCGGCGTTGTCCGCGCCGCGCACGCCGGCGCCCAGCTCGGCGGCCGAGGCCTCGGCCCGGGCGGCGTCCCGGGAGCCGATGATCACCTGCTGGCCGGCCCTGGCCAGCCGCAGGGCCAGGCCGCGCCCCTGGTCACCGGTGCCACCGAGGACGCCGACCACCAGCTGTGAGACGTCCGGCAATTCGTGGGCCGGGTTTGTCGCTGAATCGAGGGAAGTCATGGGCTGATCCTGCCAAACCGCGGGCCGGGCGCGACATCCTGGCCCGCATGGACGCGGTGAGAGTTTCGGCACTCCGGGAACGACTGGCGGGCACCGGCTGGCTGGAGGCGGTCGGCGGCTTCGCCGGCGCCCTGCGGCGCTCGGTGGACCGGCGCGGAGCGGGCGAGTTGCTGCTGGTCGGCACCGAGGCGTACGAGCCCTGGCACCTGGCCGCCCACCTGGAGGACGAGGCCGCCTGGTCGGCCGTCCCGCGGCTGGCGCCCACCCTGCTGCGGCACCGCCCGCCCGCCGCCGCCCCCGCCCACCTGGCGCACGGTCTGCGGCGGCTCACCGACGCCGGGCGCGGCGCCACCGTGCTGGTGGTGGCCCCGGAGGCGGCGGGCGCCCCGCTGCTGGAACGGGTGCAGGACGCCCGCCGGCACGGCGCGACGGTGCTCGCCCTGGACGGCGCCGCCGCGCCGGGCGACCTGGGCGCCCTCGCGCACGAGCGGCTGGCCGTCGGCACCTCCGCCGACGAGCCCTTCGACCTGGCCCAGCACCTGGTCAGCGCGGCGGCCGGGCAGCCGCCCGGCCGCCGCTCCGCGCTGGACCGCCTGGCCGGCCTCGCCGAGCGGCTGACCTCGACACCCACGCTCAGCCGCTGGTGAAAAACCCGTTGCGGGGCGGTAACCGGCGGTCCGAGGATGGTCGTTCGTGAACGACGACGAACCGCCCCATACCGGTCGGGCGCGCGCCCTGCTGCGCTCGCTGGCGCCCGACCTCTCGCCCTGGCGCGCCTCGCGCGACTTCCGCCGCCTGTGGATCAGCGGCTGCATCACCACCTTCGGCAGCTTCCTGACGTACGTCGCGGTGCCGATGCAGATCAAGCAGCTCACCGACTCCTCCCTCGCGGTCGGGCTGATCGGTGCCGTCGAACTCGTCCCGCTGATCGTCTTCGGCCTCTGGGGCGGCGCCCTCGCCGACGCCCTGGACCGCCGCAGGCTGGTGCTGCGCTCCGAGCTCGCGCTCGGCCTGCTCGCCGGGCTGCTGCTGCTCAACGCCCTGCTGCCGCACCCGGTGCTCTGGCCGATCTACGTCGTCGCCGCCCTGGTCGCGGCCTGCGACGGCCTGCAGCGGCCGGCGCTGGACTCGCTGCTGCCGCGGATCGTCGCGCACGAGCACCTGACGGCCGCCTTCGCCCTCAAGTCCCTGTACCACAACGTCGCTTCGGTGGCCGGGCCGGCGCTGGCCGGTGTCGTGGTGGCCTTCTCCGGGGTGCAGACCGCGTACGCGCTGGACGTGCTCACCTTCGCCGCCTCGCTGGCGCTGCTGGTCCGGATCAAGGCGGTGCCGCCGCCCACCGGCGCCGAACGCCCCTCCGTCCGCGCGGTGTTGACCGGCGTGCGGTACGCGTGGAGCCGCAAGGACCTGCTCGGCACCTACGCGATCGACACCTGCGCCATGCTGTTCGCCTTCCCGGTGGCCGTCTTCCCGTTCCTGGCCTCGGAGTTGGGCGCGGACTGGGCGCTCGGCCCGATGTACGCGGCCTCCGCCGTCGGCGCCCTGCTGGTCGGTGCGACCAGCGGCTGGACGTCCCGGATCCACCGCCATGGGCGGCTGCTGGTGGCCGCCGCGGTCGGCTGGGGCGCGGCCATGGCGCTGGCCGGGCTGTCCGGGAGCGTCTGGGTGGTGCTGCTCGGACTGGCGCTGGCCGGCGGGGCGGACGAGATCAGCGGGATCGCCCGCTCGACCATGTGGAACCGCTCCATCCCGGACGCGGTCCGCGGCCGGATGGCCGGCGTCGAACTGCTCAGCTTCTCCGTCGGCCCCCAGCTCGGCCAGGTCCGGGCCGGCACCATGGCCGGTCTGCTCGGGGCCCGCGCCGCGGTCTGGACCGGCGGCCTGGCCTGCGTCGTGGCCGTCCTCGCCGTCGCCGCCGCCCTGCCGCGACTGCTCGCCTACGACGACCGCACCGACCCGCACACGGCGGCCGTCCGTGCCGAACACGAACGCGCCGAACAGGAACGCGCCGAACGGGAGACGGCCGCCCCGGCCTGAGCGGGTCGGGGCGGCCCGGCCTGAGCGGGTCGGGGCGGCCCGGCCGGTCACTCCTGCCCGTCGTCCTTCGGCCGGTCGCTCCAGCGCGGGTCGTCGCGCCACTCCCGGTTGCGCTCGTCCGCGATCGAGAGGGCCTGGGCGGCCTCCTCACGGCTGGCGTACGGGCCGAGGCGGTCCTTGGCCGGGCACTCCGGGCCCTCCTCGACCTTGCCGTGCTTGATGCAGTAGAACCACTCGCCGGGCTTGCCGGTCGGCTTGCGGTTGAATCCGAGGGGCATGGCGCTCTCCCGTTCCAGGCTCAGGTGTCGCTACCGATCATTCCCCGGCCCGGGCCGCCGTGCACACCGCGGGGAACGGCCGGGCCCGGGCGGGGCCGACGACTAGACTCGCGGCCATGGCTCTCGTACCCGGCATCCAGTCCCCCACCCGCAAGGTCCCGGCGCACATCGCGCGCCCCGAGTACGTCGGGCGGCCCGCCCCGACGCCGTACACCGGACCCGAGGTGCAGACCGCCGAGACGATCGAGAAGATGCGGATCGCCGGCGGGATCGCCGCCCGGGCGATGGAGGAGGCGGCCAAGCTGATCGCCCCCGGCGTCACCACCGACGAGCTGGACGCCGTCGCCCACGCGTACATGTGCGACCACGGCGCCTACCCGTCCGACCTCGGCTACCGCGGCTTCCCCAAGTCCGTCTGCACCTCGATCAACGAGGTGATCTGCCACGGCATCCCGGACTCGACCGTGCTGCAGGACGGCGACATCGTCAACATCGACGCCACCGCGTACATCCACGGGGTGCACGGCGACCTCAACGCCACCTACCTGGTCGGCGACGTGGACGAGGAGTCCCGGCTGCTGGTCGAGCGCACCCGGGAGTCGCTCGACCGGGCGATCAAGGCCGTCAAGCCGGGCCGCCGGATCAACGTCATCGGACGGGTCATCGAGTCCTACGCCAAGCGCTTCGACTACGGCGTGGTGCGGGACTTCACCGGACACGGCATCAACACGTCGTTCCACTCCGGCCTGATCATCCCGCACTACGACAGCGAGCGGGCCACCGAGGTCATCAAGCCCGGCATGACCTTCACCATCGAGCCGATGCTCACCCTGGGCACCTACGACTACGAGATCTGGCCGGACGGCTGGACGGTCGTCACCAAGGACCGCAAGCGCACCGCCCAGTTCGAGCACACCCTGGTGGTCACGGCGGACGGCGCGGAGATCCTCACCCTGCCGTGACCGGCCCGGGCCGCCCGCACCGGCCCGCCCCGAGCCGAAGGGGCGCGCCGGTGCCGAAAGGGTGGGCCCCTCCTGCCCGCCGGCGGGCAGGAGGGCGAGCGAGGAAGCGCCGACCGTCGGCACCGGGTCGAAGCGCCCCGGAGGCGAGCGGGCGAGTTGCAGCGTCAGCCGATCAGCCACTGCTCCTCGGCGACGGCGCCCACCTCGGTGCAGGCGTCGGTGAGCACGTCGAGCACCCGCAGCGGGTCCGGCAACGGGAGTTCCGGCCCGCTCAGCCAGCGCACCTCGGAGCCGTCCGGCAGCGCGGCCGGCGGCAACAGGGTGTACGAGCCGCGGCAGTGCCAGCGCAGGCCGGGGTGCTCGGAGACGGTGTCCGGGGTGGAGTCGAGTGCGCTGTCCCACCACTCGTCCTCGTCCTGCGGGGTGCCGCGGGTGGCGGTGAAGAAGAGGTAGCGGTCCTCGCCGACGGCGGCGACCGGGCCCTCGACGCCCAGCGCGGTCAGCCGTGCCAGGGCCAGCCGGCCGGCCTCGGCCGGGACGTCCAGCACGTCGTGCACCCGGCCGGTGGCGGTGACGAAGTTGGCCTGGGGATCGCGGGAGAGCCAGCGGGAGAGCTGCTCGGGGTCGGTGGTCGCCTGGGTCTGCCAGGCGAAGGAGACCGGGTGCCGGGCCGGCGCCGGACAGGCCACCCGGTCGCAGGAACAGCGGTAGCCCGCCGGGTGGGCGGCGGGCGCGAGGGGGAATCCGGCGCGCACCGCGCCGAGCAGTTGGTCCAGTCTGGCGGCCGGATCCGTACCCCCCGGACGGGCCCGCTCTCGGTCACGCTTCTGCCACCAGGTCGTCCACCTGCTGCCGGCTTCCATCGGGCCCCTTCCGCGCAACTGCCGTGCCTGGTGCGACACAGCGTTCGACGTACCACTCCGACGCAACGCACAGCGCCCCCCGCTGCTTCCCCGGGACGGTGCTCGGCCCTGCTGTCGGCGCCCCGCCGACCGCGGCCCGGGGTCACCGGACGGACGGCGCCAGGGTCTCGGTACGCCTGTCGCGGCAGCACGCTGTCCGCGCCGGTGACGGCCGGAGGGCACGCTGACTCGCACCCCGCCCGGCCCGTACGGGGCCCGCTGACCCGGGGTGGACCCCGGGGGCGTACAGGCAAGGATAGGGGTGCGCGGGGCCTCCGGATGACCGGGGGCGGTGCCTCTCCGGTCACACTCCGGGCACTCCGCCCTCACCTCGCCCGCGCCCCGCGGTGCCCTCCCGGTGCCCCCGCCGTGGCCGCCCCGTGGAGGTGAGACCCTGGAGGGGTGAAGAGCGCGGACACCGAATTCGTCGGCGGCCCCCTGGACGGGCGGATCCTCCCGATCCCGCTGGGGCCGATGCTGGGCGTGCCCAAGAAGTACAAGGTCCCGGTCCCCGCGCACGACGACTCCCCCGCGCGCACACTGGTGTACGTCCGGAGCAAGCAGGTGCGGGGACTGAGCTGGTTCTGGCGCTACGAGTACGACGAGGCGGCCTCCGCCCGGGCCTCGGGCTGACCGGCCGCCCGCCTCGAACCTCCCCGGGAGGTCGGCATGGCCAGGACGGTACGGCGCCGGGTGCGGCACGCGCGCGGTCGCGCGCAGGCGGCCGCCCACCACAACCGGCAGGTGGCCGCGGTGACGGGCGCGCTGCTGCTGGTGGTGTGCCTCTACAGCGTGACGATCGGCCCCGACGGCTGGCTCTGGTTCGGTTGGGCGGTGCTGCTGCTCGCCTGCGTGGCCCTGTTCCTGGTCCACCCCTGAGCAACGGCACCGCCCGTGTCACCGGCTGTCGCCGTGACCGGTCCCCCGCACCGGTCAGTCATCCTCGGCGAGGATCAGGTACAGCTTCTTGCGGGCCTCGGTCAGCACCGCCAGGCCCTTGGCGCGCTGCGCCTCGGTGCCCGTCCGCATGACCTGCTGAACCGCCTGGTCGACCGTGGCGAGCGCCTGGCCGACCTCCTGGACGGCCTCCCAGTCGACCTCCCGGCCGGCCTCGGCCCACGGCTCCGCGGGCCCGGCCTCGGCCTCGGCGCGGCCCGCCTCGGTGAGCGAGACCAGCCGCTTGCCGCCGACCTCCTCCGCGACGATCAGGCCCTCCTCCTCCAGCAGTTGGAGGTTCGGGTAGATCGAACCGGGGCTGGGCCGCCAGGCCCCGTTGGTCCGCTGGGTGATCTCGGCGATCATCTCGTAGCCGTGCATCGGCCGCTCCTTGAGCAGCGCCAGCAGCGAGGCCCGGACGTCGCCGCGTCGGGCCCGGCCGCCGCGCCGCCCGTGCGGACCGCCGCGCCGACCGCCGTGGCCGCCGAAGCCGTGCCCGAACGGGCCGCCCATCGGCCGACCGGGGCCGCCGCCGCCGAACGGCGGCGGGCCGAAGCCGCCGAAGGCCGCCCGCTCCTCGAAACCGTCCCCGGGCATCCCGCGGAACTCCGGACCCGGCCCGCGGCGCTGTCCGCCGCCGCGCGGGCCCTCCTGTCGAAATCGCATTCCTGAGCGCATCGCGCCCACCTCCTTGAGGTTCCTTGAGTTTCCGAAACAGTCGAGTCACTGTCTCGATAGCTCGACGATATATCGGCGACTGTCGCTCGTCAACGGCTACCGACACGGATCCCGACATCGGGCACCCACCGCGGGCGCCCACCGCGGGCGAACGGATACGGTGACGGGCATGGCCGGTGAACGAGACCTTGCGACCCTGCTGCGCGGGATGCGACCGCAGCTCAACCCGGGGCGGTACGTCTACTGCACCCTCCCCGCGAAGGTGCCCGCCGGGATGCGGCCGGTGGTGACCGTCGCCGAACCCGAAGGGGTGACGGTGGTGGTCTCCCAGGACGAGGCCGACGCGCTCGGGCTGCGGTACGAGTACGTGGCGGCCTGGATCACCCTGCGGATCCACTCCGCCCTGGAGGCCGTCGGCCTCACCGCGGCGGTCGCCGGGCGGCTCGCCGACGAGGGCATCAGCTGCAACGTGGTGGCCGGCTTCCACCACGACCACCTGTTCGTCGCCGCCGACGACGCCGACCGCGCCGTCCGCGCCCTGGAGGAGCTCTCCGCCCGCTCGGGCGGCTCGGACTGACGGTCCCCGCCGGGCGGCCGCGGCCCCGGAACGACACGAAGGCCCTCCGGCCCGCGCTCATCGCGCGGCCCGAAGGGCCTTCGGACGTCCAGGGACGGAAGAGTCGGCCTGTACGCCGGGTTCTGTCACCCGGGCTGCTTGCGCGGCCCGGGGAGACGGCCATCCATCTAGGGCTGCCGTTGCCGACAGCCTCGTGCGGTCTACCCGCGAATTCGGGCGAGCAGCCCTCGAACATCCGCGCACGGCGCCCGGAGGCGCCGATCTTGACCTTGCTCCAGGTGGGGTTTACCTAGCCGACCGGGTCACCCCGGCCGCTGGTGGTCTCTTACACCACCGTTTCACCCTTACCCACGCGCCGTAGCGGTGGGCGGTCTGTTTTCTGTGGCACTGTCCCGCGGGTCACCCCGGGTGGGCGTTACCCACCACCCTGCTCTGTGGAGCCCGGACGTTCCTCGGCGGGTCAGGGACCCGTCGCGACCGCCCGGCCGGCTCTTCCGCCGTAGTGGTCATGGTAGCCGCTCGGGCGGAGCCTCCCGTACACCGGACCCCCGGGGCACCGGAGCCTCGGCGCCGAGCCGGGCGGCCACCCGGGCGGCGGTGCCGGTGGCCCAGGAGCCGGTGGTGAGCAGCCCGAGGGCGAGGACCGCGCCGCCCAGGCCGACCAGGATCCACCAGCCGGCGTGGCTGGCCGGGGCGAAGCCGGTCGCCGTCGGGCCGACCACGGCCGAGGTGACGACCGTGCCGATCACCGCGACGCCCAGCGACTGGCCGACCTGGCGGCTGGTCGAGGCCACCGCGGCCGCCACCCCCGCCTGGGAGCGCGGCATGCCGGAGACCGCCGCGTTGGTGATCGGCGCGTTCACCATGCCGAAGCCGAAACCGAACAGCGCGTACGCGACCAGCAGCAGCGCGGCCGGGGAGTCGGCGGTCAGCCGGGTGAGCAGCAGGCCGCTCGCGGCCAGGCCGAACCCGGCCGCCACCAGCGGCAACCGCGGGCCCCGGCTGCCGACGATCCGGCCGGACAGCGGCGCGCAGACCAGCATCAGCCCGGCCATCGGCAGCGTCCACAGGCCCGCCACGACCGGGCTGTAGTGCCGGACGTCCTGGAGGTAGAGGGTGTTGAGGAAGAGGAAGCCGCCGAGCGCGGCGAAGGCGCAGACCGCGGTGACGGTCGCCCCGGTGAACGGCGCGCTGGCGAAGAACCGCGGGTCCACCAGCGGCTCGGCGACCCGGCGCTCCCAGAGCGGGAAGGCGATCAAGGCGGCCACCGCGGCCGCGGCGAGGGCCAGGATCAGCGGGGAGGTCCAGCCGTTGGCCGGGCCCTCGATGATCGCGGCGGTGCCGCAGCCGAGCAGGACGACCATCAGCAGCTGCCCCACCGGGTCCAGCCGGCGCGGGCGCGGCGCGCGGGACTCCGGGACGTAACGGATGGTCAGCAGTATCGCCAGCAGGGCCACCGGAACGTTGATCAGGAAGATCGACGGCCAGCCGGCGCCGTCCACCAGGAAGCCGCCGAGCAGCGGGCCGAGCGCCATCGAGATGCCGACCACCCCGCCCCAGACGCCGATCGCCCGGGCCCGCTCCTTCGGGTCGGTGAAGGTGTTGGTGATGATCGACATCGCCACCGGGTTGAGCATCGAACCGCCCACCGCCTGGAGCGCCCGGAACGCCACCAGCCACTCCAGGCTGGGCGCCAGACTGCACAGCAGCGAGCCGAGGGCGAAGCAGGCCAACCCGATCCGGAACACCCGGCGGCGGCCGAAGCGGTCGGCCACCGAGCCGAACAGCATCAACAGCGAGGCCAGCACCAGGGTGTAGGCGTCGATGATCCACTGCAGGCCGGAGGCCGGGGCGTCCAGGTCCTTCTGGATCGCCGGCAGCGCGATGTTCACCACGGTGTTGTCCAGACCGACGATGAACAGGCTCAGACAGCAGATCGCGAGGACCAGCAGCCGACGGCGGCGCCCGGCGTCGGACGCCGTCGCGTCGGACGCGGTCGCACCGGGCGCGGCGGCGGGAACGGGGGGTCGGGGATCGGGCACGGACCGATCCTCCCACTCCGGGTTGCGGGGCGGGCGCGGAGCGGTCTGTCCGGGTGGCCGCCCGGAGCGCGGCCGGGCGGTGGAGCGGCGCGCGGCGGGCCGTCGGGCGTCAGACGGTCGTGAAGCGGACCGTCCGGGTGGCCGGGTCGGCCCGGACCAGCCGGACGTCGATCACCCGGCCGAGCGGCAGCCGGGCCCCGCCCCCGTCCGGCGCGCCGTTCACCGCGGCGGCGTCGCAGCGGGCCCGGACGGCCGGCTCGCGCAGTTGGACGGTGCCCGAGCCGGGCCGCTTCCCGTCCACCTCGATCACCACCGCGGAGAAGTCCTCGCCCTCCCGGCCGACCAGCAGCTCCGCCTCCACCAGGTCCACGCAGGCCCGTTCGACCTCGGCCGCCCGGCGGTCCCCGCCCGCCATCAGCGCCGGCACGCCCGGCAGCGCCTCGCGCGCCCAATCCGGCACGTCCTCCCCCGCCGCCACCGCCGCGCACACCTCCTGGGCGAAACGGTCGCCGAGCCGGCGCAGCGGCGCGGTGCAGTGCGCGTACGGGGCGGCCAGCGCGGCGTGGCCCGGCTCGGCGGGGGCGGGCAGGCCGCGGGACTCGTCGAAGGCGTGGTAGCCGGCGCCGCGCAGCAGGCCGGTGCAGGCGTTCAGGAAGGCGGCGTTCAGCGGCGCCTCCGGGTCCAGCGAGCGGATCAGCTCCGGGTACGGGACGGCCTGCGGCCAGTCCACGTCCAGCGCCGCGGCGATCCGGCGCAGCCGCTCGTACGCGACGGCGGGCGCGGCGGGCAGGGTGCGCAGCAGGCCGACGCCCGCGTCCAGCATCAGTTCGGCCGCGGCCATGCCGGTGAGCAGCGAGATCTGGGCGTTCCAACCGTCGGCGGGGCCGGGCGCGCGGTAGTCGAGGACGTAGCCGTGCAGGGTCTCCGACACCTCCTGCTCGGGCACCGGCAGGCTGATCCCGCCGCGGGCCCGCTCCTGTTCCTCGCGCAGCCGGCCGACGACGGCGAGCAGGGCGAGCTGCTCGTCGGCGCCGCCGAGGTCCACGGCGCGCTGGACGGCGGCGTAGTCCAGGCGGCGGTGCGAGCGGACCAGGGCGCGGCGCAGGTCCGCCAGCACGACGGCGCCGTCGGCGTCCAGGTCCAGCTGCCAGAGCAGGGCCGGGCGGGGCTCGCCGGGGAGCAGGCTGGCGGCGTCCTCGGAGATCCGGGTGGGGTGCAGGGGGACGCGGTGGTCGGGGAAGTAGAGGGTCTCGACCCGGCGGCGGGCCTCGGCGTCGACGGCGCCGCCGGGGCGGACGAAGGCGGCGACGTCGGCGATCGCGTAGTGCACCCGGTAGCCGCCGCCCGGGCGGTGGCTGAGGTGCATGGCCTGGTCGAGGTCGCGGGAGCCGGGCGGGTCCACGGTGAACAGCGGCAGGTCGGTGGCGTCGTACTCGGGCAGCCGGGGGTGCTCGGCCGCCTCCTCCGCCTCGGCGAGCACCGCCTCGGGCCACTCGGTGTGGATCTCCAGACGGGTGCGGAGTTCGGCCAGCTCGGTGTTGATCCGGGCGGAGTCGACGGCCTTGACGCACAGCTTTCGGCGGGGCATGGACGTCAGGGTAGGGCGAATCGGGTGATTTCGGGGGTAGGCCTGCGGGGTGGGGGCCGCTGCGCGGGGCTTCTTGGGGGGTGGGGGCTCTCGGGAGGGTGGGTGACGCCGGGGGCGGTTCCGGGGGTGGGCGCTCCGG
>NZ_JBFBGS010000073.1:0-41293 GCF_040684795.1 Kitasatospora sp. NPDC089797
CCCGGGGCGCCCCCCCCCCCCCCGCCCGCCCCCCCCCACCGGGGGGCGGGCCGCGACACCGACTGGCAGAACCCGGCGAGGGTGCGGCCAGGGCACCCCGACCCGGAGAGCAGGAGCATGAGCGACACCTGGCAGCGGCTGCGCCGCGACCACCCGCGGGTGCTCGACATCGCCGGCGGAGCGGGCCTGCTCGCGGTCACCGCCGCCGGCGCCACCGTCGACCAGACCAGCGGGCGGTTCGCCCCGGTCGACCCGGTCACCGGCGGCCTCGCCCTGGTCGCCGCCGTGGTCGTCTTCTTCCACCGCCGCCACCCGCGCGTCGTGGTCGTCGTCACCCTGCTCTGCACCATGCTGCTCGCCGTGGTCAGCCCCCGGCTCACCCCGACCCTGGCCACCCCGCTGCTGGTCGCCCTCTACTCCCTCGCCGTCCACACCGACCGCTCCACCGCGCTGCGCGCCTCGATCGTCACCGCCGTCCTGCTCACCGGGATATCGCTGGTCTTCGGCCCCGGCGGCCCGATCGGCGAACGGCTCAGCGTCCTCGCCTGGGCCCTGCTGCCCGGCGCCCTCGGCGACTCCATCCGCAACCGCCGGGCCCACCTCGCGGCCATCGAGGAGCGCGCCGAACGCGCCGAACGCACCCGCGAGGAGGAGGCCCGCCGCCGGGTGGCCGACGAACGGATCCGGATCGCCCGCGACCTCCACGACGTCGTCGCCCACCACATCGCCCTCGCCAACGCCCAGGCCGGGATCGCCGTCCACCTCATGGACAGCCACCCGGTGCAGGCCCGCGAGGTGCTCAGCCACATCACCGACGCCACCGGCTCCGCCCTCCAGGAGCTGCGGGCCACGGTCGGCCTGCTGCGCCGCGCCGAGGAGCCCGCCCCACTCGAACCCACCCCCGGCCTGGACCGGCTGCCCGAGCTGATCAACGCCTTCGAACGGGCCGGTCTGCCGGTCCGGCTCACCGTCGACGGCGAGCCCCGGCCGCTGTCGCCCGGCGTCGACCTCACCGCCTTCCGGATCGTCCAGGAGTCGCTGACCAACGTGGCCAAGCACGCCCGCGGCGCCGGCGCCGAGGTCACCCTCTCCTACAGCGGCAGCCGGGTCGCCGTGAGCGTCGCCAACGGCCGCCCCACGGCCCCGAGCCGCCCCCGCACCGCCCTGCTTCCCCCGCCCGCCCCGGGCGAGAGCGGCTTCGGCCTGATCGGCATGCGCGAGCGGGCCGGCGCCGTCGGCGGCCGCCTCGCCGCCGACCGACGGCCCGACGGCGGCTTCCTGGTCACCGCCGAACTCCCGCTGCGCACCGGTGCCCGGGAGGACGTCGCACCCCGGGGCGGGGGCACCGCCCACCGCGAGGACGCCGCCGAACCGGGCGGCCCGGCCGAAACCGTCACCCGGGACCGGCCCGCCCAGGCCTTCTGGCGCGACTGCACCGCCCGTCCGGTCCGTCCCGCCGACCCCACCCGACACGATCACGCCATCCGGAAGGACAAGGACCACGCATGACCATCCGCGTGCTGCTCGCCGACGACCAGGCCCTGCTGCGCGGCGCCTTCCGGATGCTGATCGACGCCGAGGAGGACATGGAGGTGGTCGGCGAGGCCGCCGACGGCCGCGAGGCGGTGGAGCTCGCCCGCGCCACCAAGCCCGACATCGTGCTGATGGACATCCGGATGCCGGGGGCCGACGGCCTCGGCGCGACCGCCGAGATCTGCGCGGACGAGGAGCTGTCGGGCACCCGGGTGCTCATCCTCACCACCTTCGAGATCGACGACTACGTGGCCCAGGCGCTGCGCGCGGGTGCGGGGGGCTTCCTCGGCAAGGGCGCCGACCCGAAGGAACTGCTCGCCGCCGTCCGCACCGTGGCGGCCGGCGAGGCGCTGCTCTCGCCCGCCGCGACCAGGGCCGTGATCGAGCAGTTCCTCGCCCAGCCCGCCCCGGGCGCCGGCGCGGCCACCGAGCGGCTCGCCGTCCTCACCGCCCGGGAGCGCGAGGTGATGTCGATGGCCGCCACCGGCCTCACCAACGAGGAGATCGCCGAGCGGATGTTCGTCAGCCCGTTCACCGTCCGTACCCATGTGCACCGGGCGATGTCCAAGCTGGACGCCCGGGACCGGGCCCAACTCGTCGCGATCGCCTACCAGTCCGGGCTGGTGCCGCCCGGCCGGCCGTCCTGACCGTCCGATCCGGGTGACGGACGGTCACGTAACCGCGCTGCGCCACGTGCCGGGGCCGGCCCGGGAGCTGAATCGGCGTCAAAAGTTCGTCCCTGGTTTCGTTCAAGATCCGGTCCTGGCCGAAAAGCTCCTCCGAACGGGTGTATCAGCGAGTAGTCTGCCGATGACTCAGAATGAGGAGGATGTTCGTGGAAACCAAGGACACGGCCGGCGAGGTGCGGATTCTCCAGCCGTTGCCCGAGCGCACGGACGAGGGATCGCAGGCGTTCGAGCTGCGGCTCGCACGCCTGCTCCGTGTGCTCGGGGTCGAGGTCGCACCGGGGGCGGACTACCCGAGCGCGGCCCGATGGGAGGTCCACAAGGTGCTCGCCGGGCGGTCCGAGCTGCCCGAGGAGTACTTCGAGCCGCTGCTGGAGGCGGCGGTCCACGACCCCAACCCGAGCTTCAACCGCCGCTTCGTCGAGCCCGCCCTGATCGCCTTCGGGCAGCGCCGGGTCCGCCTGGCGCTGCTGGGCCACCTGCAGACCGGCACCGATCCCGAGCGCGCCGGTGCCGCCCGGGCCTGGTACTGGACGGCGCTGACGGTCGGCGGCGGCCGGAACGCGACGGCCGACGACGGCGCGGCCGTCCGGGACAGCTGGAACGCGGCCGCCCTGCGGGAGTTCATCGGCAACGAGGACCTCGACGTCCGCCGCTGCATCCTGCCCGGCCTGCCGCTGGTGGCGCGGGCCTACCCGGTCGAGCTGCACGCGCTGGTGGAGACGGCGGTCGACATCGCCAGGTCGCACCCCGACGAGTACATCCGCCACCGCGCCGAGATCCAGACCGGCCTCTGACCTCCGGGCCCGCCCGCTCCGGCCCGCTCGCTCGGGGGCGCACCCGGAGCGGGTCGCTCCCGGGGGGCGTCCCGGCGGGTCCGGACCACGGTGCGAAGCGCCGCCCGGACGCCCCGCCCGCCGCCGAGAGAGCGCCGCGGTCAGTCGAGGGTGGGCGCGATGGCGTACTCCTCGTCGGTGACGGGGGCCAGCCAGTGCACGACCTCGTGTTCGGCGTCGCCCTCGTTGATGGCCAGGTGCACCATCAGGCGGTTGGGCGCCGCGCCGTGCCAGTGCTCCTCGTCGGCCTCGAAGAGGACGCGGTCGCCGGGGAGGATGACCTCGACCGGTCCGCCCCGGCGCTGGCACAGGCCGACGCCCTCGGTGACGAAGACGGTCTGGCCGAGCGGGTGGCGGTGCCAGTGGGTGCGGGCGCCGGGCATGAAGTGCACCAGGTTGGCGGTGACCCGGGAGGGCTCCGGGGCGGCGGCGACGGCGTCGAGGTAGACGTCGCCGGTGAACCGGTCGGCCGGGCCCTTGACGGTGTCCAGCGAGCTTCGGGTGATCTGCACGGCCGTTCTCCTTCTCCGGGGGAGGTGGGCCTCCAGGGGTGTGGGTGCGGGCTCAGGGCCTGAGCAGGGCCTTGACGGCGCGGCGCTCGTCCATGGCCCGGTAGCCGTCGGCGGCCCGCTCCAGCGGCAGGCTGAGGTCGAAGACCCGGCCCGGGTCGATCCGGCCGGTCAGGACGCGGTCGATCAGGTCGGGGAGGTAGCGGCGGACGGGCGCCGGGCCGCCGCGCAGGCCGACGTGGGAGAAGAACAGCTCCTGGCCGTCGACCGCGACCCCGTGCGGGACGCCCACGAAGCCGACGTTGCCGCCGGGCCGGGTGGAGCGCAGCGCCTGCTGCATGGACTCGGCGGTGCCGACGCACTCCAGGACGCTGTCGGCGCCGATGCCCCCGGTGAGCTCCTTGATCCGGGCGACGCCGGCCTCGCCGCGCTCGGTGACGACGTCGGTCGCGCCGAACTCCCGGGCGAGCCGCTGCCGGCTCGCGTGGCGGCTCATCGCGATGATCCGTTCGGCGCCCCGTTCCTTCGCGGCGATCACGGCGCAGAGCCCGACCGCGCCGTCGCCGACCACGACGGCGGTCGAGCCGGGCCGGACCTCGGCCGCGTCGGCGGCGTACCAGCCGGTGCCCATGACGTCGGAGACGGCCAGCAGTCCGGGCCAGAACTCCTCGCCCGGCACGCCGTCGGTGGCGACCAGGGTGCCCTGGGCGTTGGGGATGCGGACGTACTCGGCCTGGCAGCTGCTCATGAACTCGCGGTCCAGACAGTGCGACTGCCAACCGGCCCGGCAGTTGGCACAGGTGTTGTCCGAGGTCGCGAACGAGCCGACGACGAACTGGCCGGGCCGCAGGCCGGTGACCTCGGCGCCGACCTCCTCGACGAAGCCGACGTACTCGTGCCCGATCGGGCCGGCCCGCTCGACGGCGTCCAGGCCGCGCCAGGGCCAGAGGTCGGAGCCGCAGACGCAGGTGACCGCGGTGCGGATGACCGCGTCCGTGGGCTTGAGGATGCTCGGGTCGTCCAGGTCCTCGACCCGTACGTCGCCGGGGGCGTGGATCACTGCTCCGCGCATGGGGACCTCCTTCGGTCAGGTGGGGGGAAGAGCCCGGGGCGGTGCCGCCCAGGGGTGTCCCCTCCAGGTAACCGCGTCCTCCGGCGGTGGGCGAGTCACCGGGCCGACGGGCCCGCCGAGCCCGGCGGCCCGGCACGCGCCGACGGGTCCGGGACGCCCGTCCCGCCGGTTCAGCCCGTCTTCACGGTGATGTCGCCGATGTCCGTGCCCAGGTCGAGCTTGAACTTGCCGTTCGGGTCGTTCTGGACACCGATGTGCTTCTCGCCGATGTCCGTGCCGGCGCTGACGTGGTAGGAGCCGGCCGGGACGGTGACGTGGATCTCGCCGTTGGAGGTGGTGGCCTTGATGTCCTGGGCCTTGCCGGGGGTGAGGTTGATCCCGCCGTTGTCGGTCTTGGCCTGGATCCGGTCGCCCTTGAGCGAAGTGCCCTTGATCTCACCGTTGTTGGTGCGCACGTCGACCGACCCGGCGGCCTGGTCGACGGAGACGTCCCCGGAGTCGGTGTGCACCGAGACCTCCCCGACCTGGGTGAGGTGGATCCCGCCGGCGGAGGTGCTGCCGGTGATCGGCAGCCCGGCCGGGAGCTCGACGGTGTAGTCCACCGAGCAGTTGTGCCCGCAGCCGCCGAGCACCAGCACCCCGCCGTCGACCCGGGTGGTCGCCCCGGGTTTCCCGCTGTGGTAGGTGATCTTCCGGTGGACGGAGACGCCGCCACCGGACTTGCCGGTGACGGTGACGTCCCCGGAGGAGTTGTCGAGCTTGACCGCGGTGACCTTGTCCGACACGGCGGCGTCGTCGCTGAGCGACGTTCCGACCGGATCACAGGCGGTGAGCGCCCCGGCGGCGAGGGCGGCCAGCCCCGCGGCCACGACGGCCCCGGTGCGGCGGCGGTGGGCGTAACGGCGGTGGTGGAGCATGGTGGTTCCCCCCATGTCATGCGCGTCAGTCGCGTAGTGACCCCGTGTGACCGCCCCCGGTCCGGAGCCGTCCCGACGACAGTAATCGGGGGAGGGGGCCCGGGTCGGTGGTAAAAACCCCCCAATCCGGGGTCCTGTGCGCACCACCCCGGCCCGGGCGCGGGCCCCGCCGTCAGGGCTTGCGCGCGACCGCGCCGTACATGCTGACCCGCTCCGCGCCCGGGGCGGGCGGCGCCTCCGGTCGCCAGAGCGGCACGGTGACCACCCCGGGGTCGAGCGGCTCCAGCCCGTCGAGGAAGGCCGCCACCTGCTCCCGGCTCCGCCCGACCAGCGGCGCGGTGGCCTTGTCGTAGATGCCGGTGACCCGGTCGCGGACGGCGGCGGGGATGAAGTCGGCGGTGCCGTGGGAGAGCACCAGGTGACTGCCGGCGGGCAACGCCGCCAGCAGGGTGGCCACCGCCTTGTACGGCTCGTCCTCGTCGCGCAGGAAGTGCAGCACGGCCGCGAGGACCAGCCCGACCGGCCGGGAGAAGTCGAGCAGCCCCTCGGCCCGGACGGCCTCCAGGACCGCCGCCGGCTCCCGCAGGTCGGCCCGCAGGACGGTGGTCCGACCGTCGCCCGCCCCGGCCATCAGGGCGCGGGCGTGGCTGAGCACGATCGGGTCGTTGTCCACGTACACCACCCGGGCGGTCCGGTCGACGGCCCGGGCGATCTCGTGGGTGTTGCCGGCGGTGGGGATGCCGGTGCCGATGTCGAGGAACTGGTCGACGCCCAGCCCGGCGACGCAGCGCACCGCCCGGGTGAGGAAGCCCCGGTTGGCCCGGGCGGTGGCCCGGAACTCGGGGTTGGCGGCGAGCGCCTTCTCGGCGGCCGCCCGGTCGGCGGGGAAGTTGTCCTTGCCGCCCAGGTAGTAGTCGTACATCCGGGCCGGGTGGGGGACCTCGGGCCGTAGGTCCGCCGCGATCTCCGGATTGCCGGACTGCCACATGCTCTCGTACCCCACGGCTGCCGCCCCTCTGGCCGTCCCGGCCGGGGCGCGCCGCCCGGCAGGGCTGTTCCCGAACCTTGGCGGACAGCCTAAAGCCCAGGTCAGCGCCCTGGTGGCGGATGGTCGGCTCACCCCCCTATGTCCCTTTCGTGGTGCCCCGGCGCGCGTCCCGGCGCAGGATGGGAACTCCGGGGGCGGAAAACCGGGGGGACAGCAGCGGCAGCGTGCGACACGGGAGGTCCGGGCCCATGGGAATCGCTATGGCAGACATCCGCGAGTGGCGGGGCCAGGACGTCCTCGACGAGAAGGGCAAGCGGATCGGCACCCTGGAGTCGGTCTACGTCGAGACGTCCACCGACGAGCCGTTCTTCGCCACCGTGACGATCGGCGTGATCGCCAAGCGCCGGCTGGTCTTCGTCCCGCTGGAGGGGGCGGTGGCGGGGCCGGCCTACCTGCGGGTGGCGTACCCGCGGAACAAGGTCAAGGAGGCCCCGGCGATCGGGACGGACGACATCCTGCCGGCCGGGGACGAGCCCGAGGTCTTCGCCTACTACGAGCTGCCGTACGCGACCGGTGCCGGGGGCGAACGCCGGCTGGCCCGCCGCTGACCGGCACCCGCCGGGCCCGCGGGACGATCTCCACGACGGTGTGCGGGACGATCTCCGGGGCGGTGCGCGCGGCGATCTCCGCGGCCCGGGAATGAATACCCCGCCGGGTACACTTGTCCATCGACAGTCGATCGGAGAGGCGGCCCGGACATGCAGGTGGACGAGGAGGCGGTCGGTGCGGTCCTGAACCGACTGCGCCGGGCCCAGGGCCAGTTGGCCGGGGTGATCGCGATGATCGAGGCGGGCCGGGACTGCAAGGACGTGGTCACCCAGCTCGCCGCCGTCTCGCGGGCCCTGGACCGGGCCGGGTTCAAGATCGTCGCGAGCGGGATGCGCCAGTGCATGGCCGCCGCGGACGGGGACGCCGCGCCGATGAGCGAGGCCGAGCTGGAGAAGCTCTTCCTCGCGCTGGCCTGACCGCCGGGCAGGGCGCAGGGCGCAGGCCGTGGACGACGGCCGACCGGCAGTGCACGACAGCCCCGGAGGGCCGTGACGGACGATCCGTCACGGCCCTCCGGGCTTTCCCCGGGCCGGTTCGGCCGCCCGGCCCGGGACGCGGTCGTGCCGGGGATTTCCCGAACCGCCCGATGCCGCGTCATGTGCCGTTCACGCGCCGGTCGCTGGCCTTCGGGTGAATGAGCCCGCCCACAGTTGTACAGCCAACTGTGGCGTTCTCCCTCCCGCTCTCCGTGACCAGCCGCGCGCGGCCCCGGCCTCCGTCCCCCGGCGGACCGGGCCCGCGGCGGCGGACAGGACCACCGTGGCCGCAGGCAGCGCCCTGACCCTGACCTCATCCGGCAACCCCGTCGAGGGCGACCGGCTCACCTTCCACTGGACCACCGACGCCCCCGACGCCAAGAACTGGGTCGGCATCTACGACGGCAGCCGTCAGCCCGGCACCGGCTCGTCGCTGCTCTGGAAGTACACCCCCGGCACCTCCGGCGACCTCCAGCTGGACACCTCCGCCCTGACCGGCGGCCCGTACACCGCCTACCTGCTGGCCAAGGACGGCTACGGGATCCTCGCGCAGACCGGTCCGTTCAGCTTCCGGCCCAAGCCCGCCGTGGTCCCCCCGCACGCCGTCGTGGACTCCTTCACCGCCACCCCCGTCGCCCCCGGCGAGGCCGTGCGGATCAAGCTCGGCGGCCTGTGGTCCCGCCCGGCCGGCAACGCCCCCGGCACGGCGGGCTACCGCAAGCTCGGCGGCGCGGCCTGGGCCTCGGTCGCCGCCGACGGCACCCTCACCGGCACGGCGCCCGCGACCGCGGGCCGCAACCCCGAGCTGGTCGTGGTCGGCGTCAAGGACAGCGCGGGCGCCACCGACACCGTGACCGTGCTGGTCCCGGTCAGGGACCGGTCCGCCGCCCCCCGGCTCAAGGCCGCCAGCTGGAACCTCCACAACGCCGGCGCCGGCTACACCGACGCGCTGGAGAAGCAGTTGCGGGTCGTCCTCGCCCAGGGCCTGGACGTGCTCGCCCTCCAGGAGACGGCCGGCGAGCGGGCCAGGACGCTGGCCGACGCCCTCGGCTGGTACGCCCACCAGAGCCCCGGCAGCGTCGGCATCCTCAGCCGCTACCCGCTGACCGAGCAGACCGCGGCCACCGCCGACCTGCCCGCCGTCGCGGCCACCGTCCAGCTGCCCGGCGGCCGCACCGTCCGGTTCTGGGCCGCCCACCTCGACGAGGCGGGCTACGGCCCGTACGCCGTCCAGGACGGCTCCACCGCCGCCCAGGTGCTGGCCGCCGAGAACGCCTCGGTGCGGCTCAAGCAGGCCAAGGCGCTGGCCGCCGCCGTGCGCGCCGACCTCGCCCGGCGCATCCCGGTGGTGGTCGCCGGAGCGCTCTCCTCGCCCTCCCACCTGGACTGGACGGCCGCCACCGCCGCCGCCCACCAGGGCGTCGGCCCGCTCGCCTGGCCGGTCACCGGCACGCTGCAGGCCGCTGGACTGACCGACACCTTCCGCGAGGAGAACCGCGACCCGGTCAAGGCCCCGGGCGCCACCTGGTCGCCCACCCGCAAGCGGCGCGGCGACCGCCCCGAGCCGCAGGACCGGATCGACTCCGTCCAGTACGCCGGGGCGCTGAAGCTGGTCGAGGCGCACACCCTGGTCGCCGACTGGCCCCAGCCGGAGCCCAACACCGCCGCCAACGAGTGGCCGTCCGACACCGCCGCCGCCGTCGCCACCTTCCAGCTCTGAGAGGCCAGTTCGTGATGCCCGAGCTCTCCCGCCGCACCTTCGTCGGCGCCTCCGCGGCCGTCGGCGCCACCGCCCTGACCGGTCTGTCCGCCGCCCGGGCCGACGCCGCCCCCGCCACCGACCCCGACCGCGGTCTCACCGGCACCCTCAAGGACGTCAAGCACGTTGTCGTCCTGATGCAGGAGAACCGCAGCTTCGACCACTACTTCGGCACCCTGGGCGGCGTGCGCGGCTTCGGCGACAAGCAGGCGCTCCAGTTCCCGGACGGCACCGACGTGTTCCGCCAGCCGGACGGCCGCCGCAGCGACGGCGGGGTGATGCTGCCGTACCGGATGGACACCTCGAAGTACAACGCGCAGAACGCCGGCGGCCTGCCGCACGACTGGGCGACCGGCCACCAGGCCATCAACAACGGTGCGATGAACAAGTGGATCGCCGCCAAGGGCGAGCGCACCATGGGCTACTTCACCCGGGACGACATCCCCTACCAGTACGCCCTGGCCGACGCGTTCACCCTCTGCGACGCCTACTTCACCTCGCTCGCGGGCCCCACCGACCCCAACCGGCTCTACCTGTGGACCGGCACCTCCGGCCCCGGCCGCGACGGCACCACCGGTCCCTGGATCGACAACACCCCGGTCACCGACAACCCGGTCGCCGACTGGACCACCTACGCCGAGCGCCTCCAGGCGGCCGGCGTCAGCTGGCGCGTGTACCACAACCCCAGCAAGGACGACCGCACCGGCGACTACGACGACAACGCGCTCTCGTACTTCAAGCAGTTCCACAACTTCCCGCACGACGACCCGCGGTACGTCAACGCGATGACCAAGTTCGACCCCACCGACTTCGACCGCCACTGCAAGGACGGCACCCTGCCGACCATCTCCTGGCTGGTCGCGCCCTACCTGTTCTCCGAGCACCCGGAGGCCGGCCCGGCCTACGGCGCGCACTGGGTGAACCAGGCGCTGCAGTCGCTGATGTCCAACCCGGAGGTCTGGCAGCACACCGTCTTCCTGGTCATGTACGACGAGAACGACGGCTACTTCGACCACATGGTCCCGCCCACCCCGGAGCCCGGCACCCCGGAGGAGTTCACCCACGGGCGCGCCATCGGCCTCGGCAACCGCGTCCCGCTCTGGGTGGCCTCGCCCTGGTCGCGCGGCGGCTGGGTCAACTCCCAGGTGTTCGACCACACATCGGTGCTGCGCTTCATGGAGCTGGTCACCGGCGTGACCGAGCCCAACATCTCCGCCTGGCGCCGGACCGTCTGCGGCGACCTCACCAGCTGCTTCGACTTCGCCGCCCCGGACCCGTCGATACCGAAGCTGCCCGACACCAACGCGCTGATGGCCAAGGCCGACGCGGGCACCAAGCTGCCCGGCGTCGCCCTCCCGGCGACCGGCGCCCAGGCGATGCCGGTCCAGGAGCGCGGCGACCGCCCGCACCGCGCGCTGCCGTACCAGCCGTGGGCCGACGTCGCGGTGGACCGGAAGACCGGCAAGGTCACCTGCACGATGAGCAACGACGGCTCGGTCGCCTTCCCGTACACCGTCTACCCGAACATCCTGCTGCCGTTCGCGGGCACCCCGTACACCGTCGCCCCCGGCGCCACCGTGGACCACGTCTGGGACGCCGCCGCCACCGACGGGCGCTACGACTTCACCGTCCACGGCCCGGACGGCTTCGTGCGCCGCTTCGCCGGGACGGTGGTCCGTGACGGGCAGGACGGCCAGAACGACATCGGCGTGCCGATCGTCACCGCCGACCTGCACGGCAGCCTGAAGCTCACCCTCCAGGTGGCCAACGACGGCCTGACCGACGTGGCCTTCACCGCCGCGCCCAACGACTTCGCGGGCAGCGCGCAGACCGTCTGGGTCAAGCCGGGCAAGCAGGTCGACCTGTCCTGGCCGCTGGACAAGCAGGGCCGCTACGACGTGGTCGTCACCGCCCACACCGGCCAGCGCTTCGTGCAGCGCTACGCGGGCTGGGTGCACTGATCCCTGGCCCCGTCCGGCCGGGGGCGCCGAACCGGTGACCCCCGGCCGTGGCTCGGACGCACTGTCAGGGCCCCCGGCTACCGTCGGGCCCATGCAGCAGATCACCCCCTTCCTCTGGTTCGACGACCAGGCCGAGACGGCCACCGCCCTCTACACCTCGCTGTTCCCGGACTCCCGGGTCACCAGGACCACCCGCTACGGCGAGGGCGCCCCGGTGCCGGCCGGCACCGTGATGACGGTCGAGTTCGAACTCGCCGGCCGGGCCTACACCGCGCTCAACGGCGGCCCGATGTTCCAGTTCACCGAGGCGTTCTCGCTCCAGGTCACCTGCGAGGACCAGCAGGAGGTCGACCGGCTCTGGGCGGCGCTCACCGCCGACGGCGGCCAGCCGGGCCCGTGCGGCTGGCTCAAGGACCGCTTCGGCCTCTCCTGGCAGATCGTCCCGCAGGTCCTGCTCGACCTGGTCGGCGGCGAGGACCGGGCCAAGGCCGACCGCGTGACGGCGGCCATGATGCAGATGCAGAAGATCGAGGTCCAGGCGCTGCTCGACGCGGCCGGGGGCTGAGACCGTGACCGCCTTCGCCCACCGCACCACCGTCTACCTGCACGCCACCCCGGAACGGGTCTGGCACGCGCTCACCAACGCCGACGAGTCCGGCCTCTACTGGGGCCACCGCAACGTCTCCACCTGGCTGCCCGGCGCGCCCTGGGAGCACCAGCGCACCGACGACTCCGGCGTCGCCGACGTGACCGGCAGCGTCGAGGTGGCCGACCGCCCGCACCGACTGGTCGTCACCTGGGCCGGACCGCAGGAGGAGCGCGGCAGTTGGCCCTCCCGGGTCACCTTCGACCTGCGGGGGTGGCAGGACCTCACCCGGCTCACCGTCACCCACGAGGAGCTGCCGGACGAGCCCGCGCGGGTGGACGCCGAACAGGGCTGGTCGGCGGTGCTGTCCAACCTCAAGACCTATCTGGAGACCGGCCACCCGCTGCCCCAGCAGCCCTGGCTGATGCCCTGACCGCGGTTCGATCCCAGCGCCCGATCCCCGCGCCCGACCTCAGCGCCCGGCCCCCGCCGCCGGGCGCTGCCGTCCGTCCCGCCGTCCGCCCCTCGGGCCGTCCCGTGGCCCGTCCCGCCGTCGGCCCCGCAGGGCGCGGCGCAGCCCGGTCAGCCGGGACAGCCGCTCCCGGCTCGCCAGCGAGGCCCGGTCCAGCTCCTCCATCAGCCGCCGGCTGCGGTGCTCCAGGTCCAGCTCGTCCAGGATCCGGTCCACCTCGGCCAGCATCGAGCCGTGCAACTGCCAGGCCTCCGGGTGCTCCTGGACCTTGCGCAGCAGCACCTGCGCCACGTTCTCCCGGCAGCTCCAGGCCGCCGCCAGCTCGGCGGTCAGCCGCTCCTCGGCCTCCTCGGCGCTGCGGCTCACCTGGGTGGTGACCAGCACCGCGAAGCTGACCATCGCCCCGCCGACGTGCGCCAGCAGCTCCTCCAGCCCGACCGCGACCCCGGGCGGGAACAGCCGCTCCTCCGGCCCGCGCCGCTTGGCCAGGTCGGTCAGCGAGCGGGCCAGCACCCGGATCACCACCACGCAGATCTCCAGGGTGTCCAGCCCGGTGCGCAGCACCAGCCGGGAGAGCAGCCCCTCGCTGATCCGCGGGTTGAACCGCAGGCTGTCCTCGGCCTGGCGCAGCGCCGCGTCCACGTCCGCGATCGCCTGGTCCAGCCGGCGGGCCTCGTGCAGCCGCTCGGCCGCCCGGGCCACCGGGGTGGGCCGGCCCAGCTGCTCGGCGAGGTCGAGCAGCAGCTGCCGGGCCCGCCGGGCGAGGTCCTCGATCGACTCCCCGGCGGTGTCCACCCAGACCGGCGGGGCGAAGACCAGGTTGAACAGCAGGCCGACGGCGGCGCCGATCAGGGTCTCCAGCACCCGGTCCCAGGCCTGGGAGGTCAGCCTGGAGACGCCCAGGATCAGCATCGCGCTGATCGCGACCTCCTGGACGAACTCCTCGACCCGGACGAACCGCCCGATCACCAGGGAGGCCAGGATGATCAGCCCGAGGCTCCACCAGGAGAGCCCGACCACGGCGCTGAAGCCGATCGCGATCAGCACCCCGACCACCACCGAGACCACCCGGCGGACGCTGGTCTTGAGCGTCGAGTAGACGGTGACCTGCACCACCAGCAGCGCGGTGAGCGGCGCCGTCAGCGGGGCGGGCTCACTGCTCAGCCGGGTGGCCACCGCGTACGACAGGGTCGCGGCCACGGTGGCCCGCAGGGTCTGGACGGCGAAGGGGTCGCGCGCGCCGCGGCGGACCAGGCTGGTCAGGGACTCCGGGAGAAGGGCCATGTCGGCCTTCTATCCCCGGAGTCGCCGTCGACACCGCCGCACGCGCCGGTGACTACCCCGTCCGGCGCTGTCGGGGCACTGTCGGACGCCGCGGGGCGCTGCCGGGCGCTGTCGGACGTTGCCGGGCGTTGTCGGAGGTCGCCCGACCCGCCCGGCGCGGCCCGGGCCTCAGTCCTCGCGGTGGAAGCGCAGCTTCCAGGGCGCGAGCGCGGACTCCACCTGTACCCCGATGCTCATCTTCGAGGCACCCTCGATCCGCTCCTCGAAGCGGATCGGCACCTCGCGGATGGTCAGCCCGCGCTGGATCACCCGGTAGTTCATCTCGACCTGGAACGAGTAGCCGTTGCTCTGCACGCTCGGCAGGTCGATGGCCCGCAGGGCGCTCGCCCGCCAGGCCTTGAAGCCCGCGGTGGCGTCCCGGACGCCCAGCCCGAGGATCGCGTTGACGTAGAAGTTGGCCCAGGCGGAGAGCGCCTTGCGGTGCCAGGGCCACTCCTCGGCGGTCGAGCCGCCGGGCACGTAGCGGGAGCCGAGCACCACGGCGGTGTCGTCGGCGAGCAGGGCGTCCAGCATCGCGGGTATCGCGGCGGCCGGGTGGGAGAGGTCGGCGTCCATCTGGATCACCACGTCCGCGTCCTCGTCCAGCGCCCGGGCCATGCCGGCCAGGTAGGCGCGGCCGAGGCCGTCCTTCTCGGTGCGGTGCAGCACGCCGACGGTGCCCCCGGAGTCGGCGGCGAGCTTGTCGGCCAGCTCGCCGGTGCCGTCGGGGGAGTTGTCGTCGACCACCAGCAGGTGCAGGTTCGGGACCGCGAGGTCCGCGAGCAGCCCGGCGAGGACCGGAAGGTTCTCCCGCTCGTTGTACGTGGGGACGACGACAACGACCTTCGGGGAGGCCTCGACCATGTTCTGTTTCCCTCGTGCCCTCGCCGGCCGGCACCAGTGCCGCACCGGTCGGTTGTCCTGGACGATTGCGCTGCAGATCAGACGTGCGAGTGTAGCCGGGCCGACGGGGTTCTCCCGCCCCGGGGCGGGCGGTGGAGGGCCCACCCCGGGGCCCGGTGCGGGGTGCTTCCCGGCCCGGGAACCGGTTCGACCGCGATGGACCGTTACGCCGTCCCGTAGACGTCGGCCAGGTTGTCCCGGGCGGGGTGGCTGCGCCCGGCCGGACCGGCGGCGAAGGTGCGCAGGACGTTCTCGGTGACCTTGCGGACGACGTCCCCGGCGCGGGAGTCGATGCCGTGGTCGGCCTTGCCGCCGCCCGGGCCGTGGGCGTCCAGGGTCTCCACCCAGCGCATCGTCCCGGTGGCGAAGACCCCGGCCCCGCTCGGCACGGTGTAGTAGGCCGTGTCCGAGTGCGAGTGGCGGCCCTCGCAGACCACGGGGGAGTGGGCGATCACCTCGATCGGGCGCGGGGTGGGGAAGGCGGTGTCCACCCGGTCGTACTCGACGCCGACCAGGTGGGGGAAGGACGCCCCGGCCGCCACGCCCGTCCCCTCGAAGGCCCAGTGCCCGGGGGAGGTGACCACGTACGGGGCGTCCACCGGGTAGCCGTCGTAGATCACGCCGAGCATCGAGCTCTCCGGGTCGGCGCCGGGCCCGGTCCGGAAGTCGGTGGTCGCCGGGGCGCCGGACTGGCGGCCCGGGTCCTGCGCCCAGGCGTCCTTGTAGCAGACCACGGTGCGGTCCGGGCCGAGGTCGGTGGGTTCGAAGCGGACCCGGCGGAAGCAGCAGTTGGCGCCCAGGATCGCCAGGTTCGTCCCGGCGTCGCGGGCCGCCGTGACGTTGGCCCGCTGCTCGGGGGACCAGTACTCGTCGTGGCCGAGCGACAGCACGGCGGCGGCGCCGTGCAGCAGCCCCGGCTCGCGGGCGACGTCGATCCCGGTGGTGTAGGCGAGCGGCAGCCCGAGCCGTTCGGCCAGGGCGACCAGGGGCGCCTCGTAGACCAGGAACAGCCCGGCGCCGTGGTCGTAGTCGTAGGGCCGGTCGAAGACGACCTGCAGCGAGCGGGTGGCCAGTCCGCCGGTCGGGCCGTTGTAGAGGCTGTAGCCGCCCCACTCGTTGTAGGCCTGCCAGGTCGCCGGGGCGCTCATGACCACGGTCCGGCCGGCCGTGCTCGCGGAGCGGACGGTGAGCGGGACGTAGCTGCGGCCGGTGCCGTCCTCGGCGTCCAGGCGCAGCAGGTAGGCGCCCTCGGGCCAGCCGGCGGTCTCCACGGTGAGGGTGCGCTGCCAGCCGGTCAGCACGGTGCGGGTGGCGCGGTCGACGTGCGGGGCGGCCTGGCGGCCGCCGGGGACGTGCTCGCGGCGCCAGACCAGCCGGGCCCGGGCGCCGCCGTACCAGCCCATCCGGTAGGCGGAGACGGTGAAGGCGGCGGCGGGGGTGGAGACGTGCAGGCCGAAGGGCTCGCCGGGCAGCACGCTGACCCGGTCGGCGAAGCCCTCGACGGCACCGGGCGCACCGGCGTCGGTGATCTCCCAGTCCGGGTTGCCGGGCAGGGAGCGCTCGTCCGGGGCCTCCGCCGTCGCTCCGGCCCGGTCGGCGGGTGTGGGCCCGGCGGTGTCGGGACCGCCCTGGGCGTCGGGGCCGGGGTGCGGGGTGGCGCCCTGGTGCCGGGCGCCGCAGGAGGTGACGGCGGCCGCCATCAGGCCCAGGCCCAGAATTCGCCGCCGACTCGGTTCCGTCACCGCTGTCTCCCTGCCGTCCGTCTGCTGCCCGTCTGCTGCCCGTCGCCGAACCCCCGGGTGCGCCGACCGCGGCCCGTGCCGAGCCCCGGTCGGACCGGTTGCGTCAACACCGGTGGTCAAGCTGCGCGGACATCTATACCCCGATCGGGTAGGGCGGGCCCACCGCCGCGCCGGATCCGCCGGCACGGCCGGACGGCGGCCGCCACCCGGGAGGGCCGTCCGGGCGCACCCCGGCGTGTTGGCGCCCGCGGTTGCCGGGCGCCCCGGGCCCGGTCACCTAGCCTGACCAGGCCCGCCGTCCGGCGGCCTTGGGGGTCCGGAACCGTGTGGCGGCCGGCCGAGTCGTGGACAGGGGTGTACGTGGTCTCCTCGGGTTCGGCCGGGTCGGGAACGGCCGCTTCGACGCGGGGTTCGCGGTTCCGGGCGTGGATGCTCGAAGGCCTGTCGGACATGGCCAAGCAGCACCCCGGCCCGCACGCGGAGGCCCCGCACGAGAAGGGGGCGCACTGGTGGCGGGTCATGTGCCTGACCGGCCTCGACTACTTCTCCACCCTCGGCTACCAGCCGGGCATCGCGGCGCTCGCGGCCGGTCTGCTGTCGCCGATCGCCACCATCGTGCTGGTCCTGGTCACCCTGTTCGGCGCGCTGCCGGTCTACCGTCGGGTGGCCGTCGAGAGCCCGCACGGCCAGGGCTCGATCGCGATGCTGGAGCGGCTGCTGTCGTTCTGGCAGGGCAAGCTCTTCGTGCTGACGCTGCTCGGCTTCGCGGCCACCGACTTCATGATCACCATCACCCTGTCCGCTGCCGACGCCACCGCGCACCTGATCGAGAACCCCCACCTGCACAGCGTCCTCTCCGGGCGGCAGGTGATGCTGACCCTGATCCTGGTGGCGCTCCTCGGCGCGGTGTTCCTCAAGGGCTTCAGCGAGGCCATCGGCCTGGCCGTGGTCCTGGTCGTGGTCTACCTCGCGCTCAACGTCGTCGTGGTGGCCAACGGCATCTGGCACGTGCTCAAGGAGCCGCACGTCTTCGGCGACTGGACGGCCGGGCTCACCGCCGAGCACGGCAACGGCTTCGCGATGGTCGGCGTGGCGCTGATCGTCTTCCCCAAGCTCGCGCTCGGCCTGTCCGGCTTCGAGACCGGCGTGGCCGTGATGCCGCACATCGAGGGCGACCCGGACGACACCGAGGAGAGGCCCACCGGCCGGATCCGCGGCGCCCGGCGCCTGCTCACCACCGCCGCCGTGATCATGAGCGTCTTCCTGATCGCCACCAGCCTGATCACCACCCTGCTCATCCCCAAGGCCGCCTTCCAGCCCGGCGGCCAGGCCAACGGGCGGGCGCTCGCCTACCTCGCCCACGAGAACCTGGGCAGCGCCTTCGGCAGCGTCTACGACCTCTCCACCATCGCCATCCTCTGGTTCGCCGGGGCGTCCGCGATGGCGGGACTGCTCAACCTGATGCCCCGCTACCTGCCGCGCTACGGCATGGCCCCGCACTGGGCCCGCGCCGTGCGGCCGACGGTCATCGTGCTGACCCTGATCGCCTTCCTGGTCACCTGGATCTTCGACGCCAACGTCGACGCCCAGGGCGGCGCCTACGCCACCGGCGTGCTGGTGCTGATCAGCTCCGCCGCCGTCGCCGTCACCATCGCCGCCCGCAAGGCCCGGGAACGGCGCTGGAGCATCACCTTCGGGGTGATCGCCGCGGTGTTCCTCTACACGACGGCCGTGAACATCGCCGAGCGGCCGGACGGCGTCAAGATCGGTGCCTGCTTCATCGCGGGCATCATGCTGGTCTCCTTCCTCTCCCGGCTCAAGCGCGCCTTCGAGCTGCGCGTCACCGACGTGCTGCTGGACGAGGTCGCGGAGCGGTTCGTCCGGGACTACATGCACCGCCCGCTGCGGCTGATCGCCAACGAGCCGAACAGCCGCGACCTGGCCGAGTACCGCGACAAGGTCCGCCAGATCCGCCGGGACAACGACATCCCGGCCGAGGACGACCTGGTCTTCGTCGAGGTCACCGTGCTCGACCCGTCCGACTTCGAGGCCGAACTGACCGTGCACGGCGAGGTGCTGCACGACCGCTACCGGGTGCTGTCGCTGCACAGCTCCAGCGTGCCCAACGCCCTGGCCGCCCTGCTGCTGCGGGTGCGCGACCTCACGGGGCAGCAGCCGCACATCTACTTCGAGTGGACCGAGGGCAACCCGTTCGCCCAGTTCCTGCGGTTCTTCCTGTTCGGCCAGGGAGAGATCGCGCCGGTCACCCGCGAGGTGCTCCGCGAGGCCGAGCCCGACCGCAGCCGGCGGCCCGCGGTGCACGTGGGCTGAGCCGGCGCGGTCGTTGGTGTCGACTTTCTCGTCCGGGCCCGTTCGGTGGGCCCGGACGCGAGTGCCGCACCCGGTACCGACGATCCGGCCCGGACCGGGGCCTGCTCAGCGGGGTGCGCGGTTCTTGCTCCAGATCGGCGAGACGAACGCCACCAGGGCGACGGCGAAGCCGAGTTGGAGGATGTGACGGATCCAGTCGATGCCGGAGGTGTGGCGGACGCCGATCCAACCGGACACGGCGTTGCCCAACCAGGCCCCGGCGGCGCCCAGCAGCATGGTCAGCCACCAGGGGATCGACTGCGGTCCGCGCAGGATCAGCTTGGCGAGCACGCCGAGCACGAAGCCGATGAGCAGAATCCACAGGAGCTGGAACATCGCGGTCCACCCTTTCCGGCGCCGCCGGAGTGCACCGACGCGCCGACTCGCCGAAGTCGCGGTTCGTCCCATGATCACCCGGTTCGGCCGAACGGGCACCTCGGGGCGTGACGTCGCAGGTGAGGGGCCCGGCCGAGGCGATGAGTGCCGCTCCGCCTCCCGGCGGGGCTTCGCGGTTCAGCACCTGTTCGGGGCGAAGGTTGCCCGACGTGGCACTAGGCCGTCGCCCGGCGGACCGGGTAGTTCCAGCGGGTGAGTGCCTGGACGACGGTTGCGGCGCCGATCGGGTTGGCGCTGTGGACGAAGACGGTGCCGATCCGGAAGGGCTGCCCGTTGAAGGCGGCCTCCTCCAGGAGGGTCACCACCGGCAGGATGTCGTCGTCGCCGCCGAGATCGTGGTCGAGCCAGAGTTCGTCGATGTAGGTGTCGCGGTGCTCCTGTAGGAGCCGGAGGCCTTCGCGGCTGGTGCGGGCGATCCGGGTGGCTCTGGGGAGCGGCCGGAGGTCGTCGATGCCGAGGATGACGGGCGTCGGCGTGGAGGGCTCCTTGTTCATCTGACCATCATTGCGGACGCGGGCGCGGACGCGGGCGCGGGCGCGGAGGCCGGAAGGCGCTGACGGCCCGACGGTTGTGCAATGGCTCGGTCACGGGCTCCGGTCGGTCCTCCGGACGCGGGGAGTGGCGGGACGGTTCAGTCGAGGACGGCGCGCCAGGCGGGGCCTTCGCCGTCGAGGCGGACCCGGCCGAACACCACGTCCGCGAAGTGGACGCCGAAGCCGATCGTGCCGGGCCGGGCCAGCTCGGTGACCAGGCGTCGGCGCTCGTGCGCGGCCCGGTCGGGGTCGAGGTCGGCGGCGGCCGACCAATCGGGGTGGTCCACCTGGATCGGCGAGTGCATGGCGTCCCCGAAGGCGATCAGCCGCTCTCCGCCCCCGGTGATGACGTAGGAGGCGTGCCCGGCGGTGTGGCCGTCGGTGAGCAGGACGTGGACCCCGGGGAAGACCTCCTCGCCGTCGACGACGGTGCGCACCTGCGGGGCGATGGTCCGGAGGATGTCGTCGGTGACGCCGCGCGCCGCCAGTGTGTGGCGGTGGGCCCATTCGGCTTCGGCGACCAGCAGGTCGCGGCCGGCGAACGCGGGCGTGGCGCTGTCCGGGGCGGGATGCCAGGCCCAGCCGATGTGGTCGAGGTGCAGGTGGGTGATGGCGACGGCCTCGATCGTGGCCGGCGGGCGGCCCAGTGCGGCCAGGTTGTCGAGCAGGGCGCCGCCGTGGATGGCCCCGCGCGGACTGCCCGGCTGGGCCGGGAGCGACTGCGGGCCGAAGCCCGTGTCGATCAGCAGCGCACGGTCGCCCCGCTCCACCAGGAGCGCACCGATGCCCGCCGTCAGGTTGCCGCGGTCGTCGAGGTACTGGGGGTGGGCGGCCCAGTCCGCGTCCGTGCTGCGGGGGAACCAGCCGCGCCCGCTGAGTTCCACCGCCCCGTCCGGCACGTACGTCACCTTCGTGTCGCCGAGCCGGAGGGACCGGGTCGTCGCCGGTCGCCGAAGCCGCTCGGTCAGCGGGGTCCGGCCCGTGGCGCGGCCCGTCGTGGTGGTCGTCATGATCGCTTCCCTGGGGTGCGGAGGTGGAAGTGGGCTCGGTCGGCGCCGGTCCGACGCGGGGGCAGTGTGACGCCGGGCGACCGGTCGGGTCCGGCGGCCGCTGGTGTCCAGTTCACTCCGGCCGAAGCCTGTGAACCAGTGGCACTTCGAGTCCGCGACGATCACGAATCGCGATCGTCGCGTGCCGCCTCCCGGCAGGCCTCCAGCAGGGAGCGCACGCGCTCGGGGGCGGCGGCGCTGTGCACCGCCAGCACGGTGGGCAGGCAGAGCCCCGGACCGGCACCCGGCGCCCCGGCGGGGGAACGCACCGGCAGGAAGGCCACCTGACCGCCGCGCAACTGGTGGGAGTGGACCGCGTACACCACCGTCCAGCCGGTGACACCGGCGCCCAGCGCCGCGAGGGTGTCCTGGAGCGAGCTGTGCGGTGGTCCGGGCAGGGGCTCGAATCCGGCGTCCCGGCAGGCCCCCAGGACCAGGTGGACCAGCGGCGGGTTGCTGCGACGCTCCGTCAGGTGGAGCGGCAGCCGCGCGAGCCGGGCGAGGTCGACCGGGCCCTTCCCGGCCAGCGGGTGGCGGGCCGGCAGCGCGACCAGGAGCTCCTCCTGCCACACCGGGATCTGCCGCACGCCGTGCGGCGCCGCCCACTCCCCGCGTACGAAGGCCGCGTCCCACTCCCGGTCGGCGACCCGCCGCAGGCGCTCGTCCGGCGCCGCCGACGCCAGCTCCACCCGGGTGCCGGGCGTGCTGCGCTCCAGCGTCTCCAGCACCCGCTCCAACCGCACGCCCATTCCCCGACTCGTCCCGAGGCGCAGCACCCGCTCCCTTGCGGCGACGAATCCGCCCACCAGCTCCAGGGCCCGCTCCTCGGCTGTCAGCACCTCACGGGCGCCGGGCAGGAACGCCGTCCCCGCGGCGGTCAGCCGCACGCGGCGTGCCGAGCGGTCGAACAGCGCGACGCCCAGCTCACGCTCCAGCCGGCCGATCTGCTGGCTGACGGCCGACTGCACGATCATCAACCGCTCGGCCGCGCGACCGAAGTGCAGTTCCTCCGCCACTGCCACGAAGTACCGCAACTGACGAAGTTCCATGAATCCCAACCGCATCGGGAGTAGGGCCCCGCCAGGCTACGGCAAGCCCCCGACACCCTGGTCCGCCCGCGCGATCGGTGCGGACGGGCGGCGTCGTCCAGGCTGCGGCCCCCGGCCGGGGGTTATCCCCCGGGAAAGTGTCGGGTCGGCCCCAGAGCGTCCGGACTGCCGTGGACGTGATGATCTTCTCAACGGGGATCGGAATCCATCGGGCTGAGGAGTCATCACATGATTGCGCACAGGAACCGACTGGTGGCGGCGGCGCTCGTCCTGGCCGCCGCGGCGGCCCCCGCGACGGTCGCGTACGCGTCACCGGCGGCCTCCGCGTCCGCGTCCGCGTCCGCGTCCGCGTCCGCCGCCGTGTCGGACCCCGTCCGTGCGCTGGACCGGATCGCCCACCCGCTGCTGTCGGCCGAGCCGGGCACCGGTACGGCCGACCTGCGTGCCCTCGGGGCGATGGTCGGCGACGCCAAGGTGGTCGGCGTGGGCGAGGCCACGCACGGCTCGCACGAGTTCTTCGCGCTGAAGGACCGGCTCTTCCGCTACCTCGTCGAGAAGAAGGGATTCACCACCTTCACCCTGGAGATGAGCTGGTCGGCGGGGCTGCGCATCGACGACTACCTCCAGCACGGCAACGGTGACGCACGACAGGTCGTGCACGAGACGATGGCCGACTCCCCCTGGGACCGCGAGGAGTTCGTGACCCTCGTCCAGTGGATGCGCGACCACAACGTCCAGCACCCCGACCGCCCGGTCCACTTCACGGGCGACGACATCAGCGCGCCCAGGCTCGACGCCCGCGTCTTCGACGCGGTCACCGGCTACGTCCGGCGGACCCACCCGGAGTCACTGCCGCAGCTGACCGAGCTCTTCACCACCCTGCGTCCGCTCGACGATGCCATCGGCGAGTACCTGAGCCGGCCGCTCGCGGAACGCCGGCAGAACGGGGCCGCGGCGCAGCAGTTGATCGACCTGATGGAACGTCAGGGAAGGTCGGGCAACGGCGACTTCGATTTCGCCCTGCAGAACGCCCGCAACATCGCCCAGACCTACACCTTCCTCACCATCGACCTCTCCGACCAGACCTCGGTGACCGCCATGGAGCGCTACCGTGACCAGGTGATGGCCGACACCACGGCGTGGTGGCAGCGGCACCTCGGCGGCAAGGTCCTGCTGTCCGCCCAGGACGACCACGTCGGCTATGCCGCCTCCGACCCCGCGATGTATCCCAAGACCCAGGGCTCGTTCCTGCGCGACACCCTGGGCGCGGACTACCTCGCCCTCGGCACCACCTTCGACCAGGGCTCCTTCCTCTCCAAGGACCAACCGCTCCTCGGCGAATGGAAGACGTTCACCGTCCCCGCCGCCGGCGTCGGCACGAACGAGTACACGCTCGACCAGGTCCGGTACCGCGACTACTACGCCGATCTGCGCAAGGCCCCGGTGGCGGCCCGCAACTGGCTGGACGTCCCGCGCCCGACGTACAGCTTCGGCACCCAGTTCCCGGTCGCCCCGACGCCCGTGGTCGCCATCGGCCAGGCCTACGACGGCCTGATCCACCTGCACAGCGTCCGGGAGGCGAAGAAGCTGTAGACCTCCCGGAGGGCCGGGTGGCGCGGCCGCCGGGCCCACCTGCCGTACCGGTGTCCTGACAGCGGCCGGCGGCCCGTACCGGTGGCCTGTCAGCGCCCTGCCGGTGCGCGCTGGGACGGTGTCGGTCAGAGCCCGCCGGCGCCCGGCCGGCGGGCCCGCGACAGGCAAGGAAGCACCACCATGACCCCTGACATCGCGATCATCGGCGCCGGACTCGGCGGCCTCACGCTCGCCCGCGTCCTGCACGTCCACGGCATCCCCGCCACCGTCTACGAGGCGGAGGCCTCCCCGGACGCCCGCTCCCAGGGCGGGATGCTCGACATCCACGAGGACACCGGGCAGGCCGCCCTGGCCGCGGCCGGCCTCACCGAGGAGTTCCGCGCCCTCGTCCTGGACGGCCGCCAGGCGATCCGCGTCCTCGACCGGGACGCGCGCGTCCTGCTCGACCGCAGCGACGACGGCACCGGGGGCCGCCCCGAGGCGCAGCGCGGCGAGCTGCGGCAGATGCTGCTCGACGCGCTCCCGGAGGGCACCGTGCGGTGGGGGCACAAGGTCGGCGGGGTCCGCGCCCTCGGCGACGGCCGCCACGAGCTGACCTTCGTCGACGGATCCGGCGCAGCCGCCGCGACCGTCGTCGCGGGCCTGCTCGTCGGCGCGGACGGCGCCTGGTCGAAGGTTCGGCCGCTGCTGTCCGGCGCCGTGCCCGAGTACTGCGGCATGTCGTTCGTCGAGACCTACCTGTACGACGCCGACACCCGGCACCCCGCCGCGGCGAGGGCGGTCGGGGGCGGGTCGATGTTCGCGATCGAGCCGGGGCAGGCGCAGTTGGGGGCGCACCGGGAGAAGGGCGGGACCCTGCACACCTACGTGATGCTGTCCAGGCCGCGCGAGTGGTTCGACGGCGTGAACGGCCCGGGAGGCGCAGCGGGCGTCGGCGTGGGCGTCGGTTTCGGCTTCGGCGACGCCGGCGCGGCCGTGGCCCGGATCGCGGCGGAGTTCGAGGGCTGGGCGCCGGAGCTCACCGCGCTGATCACCGACAGCGACACCGCACCGGTCCTGCGGCCGCTGCACGCCCTGCCGACCGGGCACCGGTGGGAGCGGGTGCCGGGGGTGACCCTGGTGGGCGACGCCGCGCACCTGACCATCCCCAACGGCGAGGGTGCCAACCTGGCCATGCTGGACGGCGCCGAACTCGCCCTGGCCCTGGCCGCCCACCCCGGCGACGTCGAGGCCGCGCTCGCCGGGTACGAGCGGGAGATGTTCCCGCGCGCCGCCCGGTCCGCCACCGAGGGCGAGAGGTTCGGCGAACTGCTGCAGAGCGAGGACGCGCCCCGCAGGCTGCTCGCCATCCTCGGCGAAACCGAGGAGCCGGCCTGAGCGGACGTCCGGTCATGCCGTTCACCGGTTGACCTGTGCCTGAGGTCGTCGGCGAGGCGGCGGGCTGCAGCGGTCCCGATGGGGCCGCGTGGTTCGGTCGTCCCGCCCGCGAGCACGGCGGCGCCGTCAGCCGGGTCACGGCCGCCTCGGGCATCGCTGCCGGCCACTCGGGCGACTGGCCGGTCGTTGTGTCAGAGCCTGCTGACATGATCGCCCGAACAGGACGGACGAGGGGGCGGGCATGGACCTGACGGTGGAACAGGTGGCGCGGCAGATCGCGGCGGAGGCCGTCGTGCGCGCGCCGGAGGGCTGGACGGAGTGTGTGCTGCGCGGGCACGCGAGCCGGGGGAGCACCGGCCTGTCCGGCAGCGGCTACGTGGTGCCGGGCCGTCCGGGCGCCTTCTTCGGGGCGTCGCTCCCGTACCAGGGCTTCGCCGTGCTGAGGGACCGGTTCCAGGAGAGCCACGGCTGGGAGGCCATCGTCCTGGAGCTGACCTGCCGCCCGTCGGGCACCTTCGACCTGGTGGTGTTCCGGGACGCGCTGGAGCCGGGCAGCGGCCCCGCGGACGGCTGGACACTGACCGTCGACCCCGACTTCCACCCCTCGGAACCGGGCGCGGCCGACACCGCAGAACCGTCCGAGCCGCACCGGGCCGTCGGGGACGCGGCGGAGGCGGTCGAGCGGCTGCGGGCCGTCCTGCGTGGGCCCGCCGAGCGCTCCGGTGCCGAACCGGGGCTGCCGGCGCCCGTCACCGAGGAGCAGCTCGCCGCCGCCGAGCGCCGCCTCGGCCGACCGCTGCCCGCGGACCTGCGGGCGCTGTACCTGGAGGCCGACGGGGCCGGTGGCAGTGAGGTGTTGGCCGGGTACGCCTGGCTGTCGCTCGACGACGCCCTGGCCGTGCACGACGACTACATCAGTGCCCCGACCTGGTTCGGCTGGCAGCTCGACTGGAACCAGGTGGTCTTCGACGCCGACCCGCCGAACACGGTGCGCCGCTGCTCGGGGCATCCGGGCTGGCTCCCGATCGCCACCGGGTACGACGGCAACTTCCTGGCTGTGGACCTCGCTCCAGCCGTGAACGGCCGCCATGGCCAGGTGATCCAGGTCGGCCGTGACTTCGACGACGGCCCGCGCTACGTCGCCTCCTCCGTCACCGCCTGGCTCGGCCGGACCCTGGGGCTGCCCGACCCGTACGCCCCGCAGCCGGACGGCGATCAGCCGCGCGAGCGGGTGGTGTTCGACCTCGACGAACGGCTCACGCCGGGTGTCCAGGCGATCCACCTCAACGACGCCCCGTCACCCGTCGACCTCACCCCCCTCGCCGCCACCCCGCACCTGCGTCGCCTCCACCTCAACCGCAGTGCCACCACCGACCTTTCCCCGGTCGCGGCACTGCCCGTCGAGGACCTCGCCGTCGACCTGGCCCCCGGGGCCGACCTCACCCCGCTCACCGGCCACCCGCACCTCGCCGCACTCGCCATCGGCGCCGAGACCCCGATCGACCTCACCCCACTCCGCACCCTGCCCGCGCTGCGCTCCCTCGACCTGTCCCGTTGCCCCACCCCGGACTTGACGCTGTTGGCCGACCTCCCCGGCCTGCGCTACCTGGCCCTCTCCACCACCCAGTGGACGCCCCTGATAGCCGCCGGCCGCCTCCCCGCCCGCCTGGCCGCCGCCCGTACGGCCGGAGCCCCACCCCTCGCCGCAGCCCTCGACCTGCTCGCCGCCCTCGGTGTCGACACCTCCACGGCCTACCGCCTCTCCGGGACGGTCGGGGACGCCTCCTAGCGCTGTGGCCGGAGACGTCGGGCGGGTCGGGTCCTGGCGTGCTCCCTCGGATAGCGTGGGCACGGACGTTGTCGAAGCGGTGTTCTGGCGGAGGGCGGGGCTGTGGCTGAGATCGAAGTGCCCGGACCGGAGCCGGACTGGCAGCCGGCAACGGTCCCGCCGTACTACACCGGGAGCAACCCCGCGTTCCAGCAGAGCATGTGGGAACACGCGGCCGGCACGTTCCGGCTCGTAGCGGGGGTGAAGCCCCCGTTGAAGGCGCTTGCGGACCGCCTGCGGCTGACGGTGGAACGCGGCTGGGAAGACCTGGGCCCCGTCGAGGTGGCCATGTTCCGCATCCAGCGGGTGGACTTCGCGCTCAGCCGACTCGAGGGGGCCGTCGACCCGAGCACGTTCGTCTGGGTGAAGCGGTCGGAACAGGACGTCGACGCGGCGCTGGACATCCTGTTCGGCGCCCTCGGCATCGGCCCCGACGCGCTGGCGTTCCGGGGTGAGCTGGAGACGGGCTTCGAGTACTTCGAGGACTCGTCGCGGTAGCCGGATCGTGATCAGTAGGTGGTCGTCGGGGTGCCGGACTTCTCGAGGAGGGGAAGGAACTCGCCTTGGTCGTCAGCCAGTAGACCTGCTGCCTCCTGTACCGGGATGAAGCAGCACCGGAAGACCATGCCGTGGTCCTGGTCGTGCTCTCGGCCTGCAACGGTGTGTGTCCAGGCGTCGCGGGTCTCGGCGGTCTGCGCGTGAAAGAAGACGGTGACCCGGGGTTGGCCGGTGTGCGGATGCGGCCGCTGCTGAACGGCCAGGGCTGCGCCGAGTGTGACGGCGGTGACACCGGTCTCCTCCGTGACCTCCCGGAGGACCGCGTCGATGAGGAGCTCACCGGGATCCACGCCCCCTGCCGGCACTTGAGTGCCGGCCTCGGGATGATCGCGGTGATCGAAAACGAGCAACTCCCGGCCGCCGGGAGCATCGCGGGTCACGTAGGCGGCCGTTCTCACGCGGGCAGGTTGCATGGAAGTCCCTTCCTGGCATGCCGTGGCGGCGGTGCGGTGGTCATGCTGCTGCGGCTTCAGCCCGTTCGGCAAGTCGGCCGGCTTCGGTGCCACTTCGTGGTCCACCGGCTCGGGCGAATGCCCCGATCGCCGTCTCCGGTGGGCTGGTGCTCGGTGTCCTAGATCTTCGGCGTGGCCAGGATTCTGGGGAGAGAAGTCGGAAGCTCAATATTCGCTCAGATTTCGACCGTTGCGTGATGCTTCGTGTAAGACTCTTGAATGTTCCCGGTCAAGGGATTCGTCTATCAAGGGCGAGATGAAGATGGGTGTACGTCGAGTGGTGGCGGCTGCGGCTGTTTCGGCGATGGCCGTGCTCGGGGGTGCGGCGAGTGCAAGTGCGGCGCAGACGGTCACCGAGGGGCATTGCGACTACGACGGTCCCGCCGGATGCACCACCTACTTCCAGCCCACCCGCGAGGCCCGCGAAGGGGTCATGTCCTGGTGGAACAAGGGCTACCGAGGAGATGACTACTTCGCCTACAAGGTCCGTACCTGTGCGGTGACGTTCGCCGGCGGCCTGCGCGGTCGGGGCTGATCTTCCGCCCGGAGGTGGGGCCGGCTCCCACCTCCGGGCCCGGTAGGCGGATGGCCATTCCAGTGGGGCGCTCCGTCCCGCTCGGTCGCCCCGCTGTCGGATTGGGCTCATCGATTCAAGAAGGGGGAGAGACATGGGAACCGTTGTCGCACTATTGGCCGGGTTGGCGTTCGCAGTCATCGCCGCGATCGTTTACCTTGCCCGGCGGGACAGGCTGCGTCGTTCCCAAACCGACGACATGGTCGGGTTGCTGATCGAGCAGCAGCGCACGAGTCAGGCGGCCCGGATCCGCAGCACGTATTCCAGCGCATCGCTCCACCACGGGACCGGGTTGGTCTCCGACGACATGCACAAGTACTACTCCTAGAAGGCAATCGGAACGTGACACGAGGGACGGCCCGCATTCTCGCGCTGACGGCCCTCGTGGCCGCGCTCTGCCCGGCGTCAGTCCCCGTGTCACCGGAGACCGCTCAACTCTCCTGGCCGCTGCGGACCATGAACGCCACCGCCGCCTGGAAGAGCTCCACCGGAGCGGGAGTGATCGTCGCCCTGGTCGACAGCGGGAGTGCAGGCCGACGCCGCGTTGACCGGGCCGCGCCTGCCGGCCCTGGACTTCACCGACTCGGGGACCCCTGAGACCGACGACGACCAACTGCTGTCGCACGGCACCATGATGGCCGCACTGATCAACGGCGCCCGAGGCCTGCCGGGCCTCGCACCCGGCGCGACCCTCCTGCCCCTCAAGGCCGTCACCCCGAGCCCCAAGGTCACGGCTCGGCGCGACGCCGACGCGATCCGATACGCCGCCGACCACGGAGCGAAGGTCCTCAACCTCTCGTTCGGCCTCCCCGGTCCACTCGACCCGTGGCAGGAGGCCGTGCGCTACGCCCTCAGCAAGGATGTCGTCGTCGTCGCGGCCGCCGGAAACTCGGGCAGCCACAGCGACCCCATCAGCTACCCGGCGGCGTACCCGGGCGTCCTGGCCGTCAGCGCCACCGGCCCCGACGGCCGGCTGTCGCCGTCCTCCACCTGGGGCCCCGGCCTCGGCATCTCCGCGCCAGGCGCCGACCTGCCGCTCTACAGCCGGGGATGCACCGACTCCACCACCGCCTTCGCCGTCTGCACCGGCGACGGCGGCACGAGCGCCGCGACCGCGTACACCTCCGCGGCCGCCGCCCTGCTCCGATCCGCGCACCCGGACTGGGACTCCCCGCGCGTGATCGCCCGCCTGCGTGACACGGCGCGGCCACCGCACGGCGACAGCGAGCGATACGGGTCGGGTGTCCTCGCCCCCGATCTCGCGCTCACTCGCGCCGACTTGTGACGCGGGCGGCCGACAGGCCTGCCGTTGCGCCGGGACGCCACCCGCCTTCACCCGCGCGCCGGCAGCCCGCCCCCGACCGAGAGGTCCGTCGGCGGGCCGCATCGAGCTGCCGGGCCACCTACGGTCGGGCACATCACCCCGTTGGACAACGGGACGGCGTTGTGGCCGGAGATGGCCTTGGCGCGCAGCGGTTCATCTGGTGACGCGGTCGCCCCGTGTCTGCCGGGGCCGGAGCCGTCCGGGGGTGTGCTCCGGCCCGGTGGCTAGAGCGTGCGGACGTCGGTGACGGCCTGGCGGACGTCGGGGTGTGGGTCGGTGGCGAGGGTGTCCAGGAGGTGGTCGACTCCGGGGGTGGACCAGCGGTGGACGGCCCAGACCAGTTCGCGGCGTACGGTCGGGTCGGGGTGGGTGGCCAGGCGGGTGAGGCGGTCCAGGGGGCCGCGGCGGCGCAGGCCGAACCAGTGCAGGGCGTCGCGCAGGGCGGCGGGTTCCCCGGGGTCGCCGGCGGCGTCGATCCGGGTGAGCAGGACGGGGGCGGGCGGCGGTGGGCCGTCCAGTGGGTGGGGGTGGCGCTCGCGCAGCCGACGGCTGCCGTACTCGCCGCGGATCCGGCAGCCGAAGCAGGTGCAGGGGCGGGTGCCGTGGGCGTTCGGGAGGTAGCGCCAGCCCGCGACCTGGGGCACGGCGCGGATCCGGTGCACCTCGCGGGCGGTCACCGCGCGCGGCAGCACCACCTCCCAGCCGCGCGGGTCCGGCAGGGCGGCGATCCGGGCGACCGCCTCGGCGGCGGTCAGCCACCGCTGGGCGTCCTCGGCGCGGTCCCGGTAGTGCCCGACCAGGACCTGCTCGGCGTCGGCCAGCCGGAGGTGCACGGCGGCCAGCGACCCCTTCGGGCCGAACCGGGCCAGCTCGCGCAGCCACTGGTGGGTGAGGGTGTAGGAGGGCAGCACGGGGAAGCAGTAGACCCCGCGCACGCCGCCCTGGCCCCGGCTGTCGGCCCGGATCCCGGCGCGGCGGATCCGCGGGGCGGCCGCCGTGGAGGTCAGGTGCACGAACATCGCCATGGGGCGGATGGTAGCGGCCGGGGCGGTGCCGCTTCGACGGGTTTCCGGGCGGTCAGGCCGTCGGTCCCGGACCGGTGCGACGGTCGATCAGGGCGCCCAGGCCGTCCAGGATCCGGGCCAGGCCGAAGTCCAGCGCCCGGTCGTGTCCGCCGGGCTCGGCCAGCGCGGCGGCCACGGCGGGGTAGCGGTCGGCGTTCCGGTGCACGACGGTGCCGAGGGCGGCCAGGAAACCGGCCTCGGGGGAGCCGTCCGGGCCTGCCGCGCGGGCCTGTTGCGCGATGCTGCGCACATGGCCGGCGATCAGGACGGCGGCGTCCATCCGCTCGGCGCCGCTGAGGCCGTGGCCGTCCAGTGCGGCCACCACCCGCTCCAGCCAGGCGAGTTCCCTGGGGCCGGGCACCCGGGGGCCGAGGGTGGCGTCCAGCAGCCACGGGTGCCGGGTGAAGGATGCGGTCAACTGGAATGCCCAGGCGGTGAGTTGCTCCCGCCAGTCGGTGCCCTCGGTGGCTGGGGCGGGCTCGCCGACGGCCGACTCGACCATCAGCGCGACCAGTTCGGCCTTGCCGGGGACGTAGCGGTAGAGCGACATCTTCGTGAAGTCGAGCAGCCCGGCCACCTTCTGCATGGAGACCGCGCCCAGCCCCTCCGCATCCGCCACCTCGACGCCCGCGGCGGCGATCCGCTCCAGGCTGAGGGCCGGCTTCGGCCCACGGGTCGGCCGGGCCGGGTGCTCCCAGAGCAGTCGCACCGTGTCGTTCGCCGCCTGGTCCATCGTCCGCTCCCGTCCCGGGCCACCTGCCGGGCTTGCCCTCGCCCGCCAACTGTGTCTACCGTACACAGCAATGAACAGTGTCCGATGGACACAGTTTTTCGAAACACCGATGGAGGGGTTTCCATGGGCACGTCCGCGCGTACCAGGGTGCTGATCTCGGGCGCGAGCATCGCCGGCCCGGCGCTGGCCCACTGGCTGGGCCGGTACGGCTTCGAGGTCACCGTCGTCGAGCTCGCCCCGGCGCTGCGCGGCGGCGGGCAGAACGTCGACTTCCGCGGGCGCACCCACCTCACCGTGCTGGAGCGGATGGGCGTGCTGGAGGAGTTGCGCGCCCTCGACACCGGCGGCAGCCCGATCACCTTCGTGGACCAGGACGGCCGCCGACTGCTGCACCTGCCCGGCGACTTCGCCGGCGGTGAAGTGGAGGTCCCGCGCGGGGAACTGGCCCAGGTGCTGCACCGGCACGGCGCCGCCCGCGCCGAGTACGTCTTCGGCGACTCCGTCGAGACCCTGGAGGAGACGCCGGACGGTGTGCGGGTCGCCTTCCGGCACGGCGCACCGCGCGAGTTCGACCTGGTGGTCGGCGCCGACGGGCTGCACTCCACGGTGCGCCGGATCGCCTTCGGCCCCGAGCGGCGCTTCGTCCGCCACCTCGGCTACTACGCGGCGACCTGGCAGCTGCCGAACGACGGCGGACTGCCGGCCGACGGGGCCGCCCTGAACGTCCCCGGCCGACTGATGTCCGTCGGCGCGGACCCCCGCGACCCGGCCAGGGCGGGCGCCTTCTGCCTCTTCGCCTCGCCCGAGCTGCGCTACGACCGGCACCACACCGGGCAGCAGAAGGCGCTGGTCCGGGACGCCTTCGCCGGCCTCGGCTGGCGGGTGCCCGAGCTGCTCCGCAGCCTGGACGCCGCACCCGAGCTGTACTTCGACTCGATCAGCCGGGCCGACGTCCCCCGCTGGTCCACCGGCCGGATCGCCCTGCTCGGCGACGCCGCCTGCGGTGCCACCATCGGCGGGATGGGCACCGGGACGGCGGTGGTCGCCGCGTACGTCCTCGCGGGCGAGCTGGCCCGGGCCCGCGGCGACCACCGGACGGCCTTCGCCCGCTACGAGCGGCTGCTGCGCGGCTACGCCCGGGGCTGCCAGAAGGGCGGCGACCGCACCGGCCCGTTCCTGGCGCCGCGCACCCGGGCCGGACTGCGGCTGCGCAACGGGCTGCTCAACCGGCGGTGGGTGCTGAACCGGATGCTGGAGCTGGGGAAGCAGGTGTCCAGCGTCGAACTGCCGGACTACGGCGCGCTCCTCAGCGGGGTGGAGTGATCCGGTTGCCGCTGTCGAGCACCGCCTCGACCTGGACGGCGGAGCGGGCGGGCCGCTCGACGGCGAGGGTGCGGTCCGGGGCCGGACGGTCGGCCGACCAGTCCGGGCCCTTGACGGTGAGCCGGGTGACCCGTCGGCTGCCGGCCGCGAGCAGGTAGTCCGCGCCCTGCGGGGAGTGCCACCACGTCCAGGCCACGGTGTCCTGCTCGAACCGGCTGCACGAGCGGCCCGGACCGCCGCCGGTGCGCTGCACGCCCCGGGCGGTCGGCAGCAGCACGGCGGTGGCCGCGCTGCCGTCGCCCGTCCAGCGGTCGGCGCGCAGGCAGAACCAGGCGGCCGAGCCGCCGTTCTGCGGCAGCGGCTGCACCGCGAAGGCCCACAGGTTCAGCTGCTTGACGCCCGGGGTGGCGTCCGGCACCGCGCAGCCGGCCCGCGCCCAGGCCACCAGGGCGTCCGGGCCGGTGGCCTCGCGCGGTGAACGGGCGGGCTGGTTGCGGTCCGGGAGCGGGGTGTAGGTGAGGTGCACGGGCAGCAGGCCGCCCAGGTCGGCCAGCACGAAGGTGTGCTTCTCGGCGATCACCGGCGAGGAGCGCAGCTGCAGCACGGTGGCGCCGCGGCAGTCCGCGATCCCGCCGCCCGGTACGGCGGCGGTGATCCCGTCGGGGTGGTCCAGCGGGCGGGCGGGGGTGTCGGGCTGGTCGATCCGCCGGGTCTCGGCGGTCTCCACCCAGGGCGCCAGCAGGTAGCGCAGGGCGGTGCCCCGGCGGCTCAGCACCACCGCGCCCGCCGTGGTCGGGCCGGTGTCGTCGGCCCGGGCGAGGTCCAGCCCGCCGTCGTGCCCGTCGGTGTACCGGGCGATCCGCCGGCCGTCGTAGAGCACCACCACGGCGGTGCCGTCCACCGTTCCGGCGAACAGCAGCTGCGGCGGGGTCGCGGGCGGGGCGGAGTCGGTGCCCGGCTCGGCGTGGGTCCGCGGGCCCGGCTGGGACCAGGCGGCCAGCGCCCGGCCGATCAGCGCGCCGTCCTCGCGCCGGTCGCCGCGCGCGGGCCAGGCGGTGAAGTCGATCCGCGCCGTGTGCTCCCAGGCGTCCGGCGGCACCCGGACCAGCCGGGCCTGGTCGACCTCGGCGACCACGGGCCGTGCAGCGGTCGGTAGGGGGCCGGCCGCCGGACCGGAACCGCCGCCCAGCACCGCCGCCGTGGTGGTCAGTCCGAGCACTCCGGCCGCCAGTGCGGCGACCAGCGTCCGGCGGCGGCGCAGCAGGTCGGTGGGCTGCACCCGGACCGCGCAGGGGTCGAAGGCGGGCGGCTCCGCATCCGGCCCCGCCGGGACCTCGGCGGCCGCCGCGAGCGCCGCCGCCGGCTCAGCCACCCCGGCCGCCCCCAGCACGGCCAGCGCCGCCGGGCCGTTCAGCCGCTCCACCACGCGCAGCGCGAAGGCCGCCCTGGCCGGGGCGTCGAGGGCGGCGAGCGCGTGGTCGAGCTCGGCGTCCTGCTCGCCGCCGTGCGGGGTGAACAGCCGCAGCCCCCAGACCCGGGGTGCGAGCAGCCGGGCGCCCGGGCGCGGGCGCAGGGCGGCGCGCAGCACCCGCAGGCGCAGCGCGGCGTACACCTGGTCCGTCCCGTCGGTGGCGTCGTCGGCGGCGGTGTCGGCGGTGTCGGTGGCGGCCGTCGCGGCCCGGGCGGTCCCGGTCCGGGTGGTCCCGGCCTCGACGGCTCCGCCCTCGACTGTCCCGGTCCAGGCGGGTCCGGGGCCGGTCGGGTCGTCGAGGCGGCGGGCCCGGCGCAGGGGCAGGGGCAGGGCGCGCTGGACGGCCGCGTGGGCCGCGAGCACCCGGCTGTGCCGGTCCCGGTCGGCGGGCAGGGCCAGGTACGCCAGCCGGACCAGCCTGCGGTAGTGGCGCACCAGCGCCGCCTCGGCCTCCGCCACCGAGTGCGCCGCCGGCGCCGCGCCCACCGTCCGTCCTGCCAACGGGCCCTCCCGGTGCCGTGCGTGCTGTCGTGGTGGACGGTCCAACGAGTCGATCATGTGATGGTTGCGCCGTCCGGGGGAGCGGGCACGAGACGGGGGGCGCGGCGGCGCCGGCCCGCTCCCGTTCGCCGGGCGGCCCCGGACCGCGTCGGCGGGGCGGCTGTCGGGGGAGTGTTCACAGGTCAGGGACCTTGGTCCCACCCGTTCGGCCCCTTGGCCCCTGGCGGTTCGTACGGTCGCGGGTCATGCTGCCGATACCGGCCGGGACGATCCGCGCCGGATCGGATCAGCATCGTTGGACGAGGTGAACCGGCGTGCGGCATGCCACCGTCGAAACTGTGATGACCACTCCCGTGGTCCGGATCGCGCCCGAGACGGGTTTCCGGGAGATCGTCGCGCTGCTGACCGAGTACGACATCACCGGCGTGCCGGTGGTGGACCCGGAGGGGCGACCGCTCGGCCTGGTGTCGGAGGCGGACCTGCTGCGCACGCTGGCCGCCCAGGAGGATCCGGGCAGCCTGCTCCCCGCGCCCGAGTCCGCGACGGCCGGCCCGGGCGGCGGGGTGACGGCGGCGGAGCTGATGACCGCCCAGCCGGTGTGCACCACGCCCGACAGCAGCGTGGTCGCGGCGGCCCGGCTGATGAGCCGGCACGGGTTGAAGCGGCTGCCGGTGCTGGACGAGGAGGGGCGGGTGATCGGCATGGTGAGCCGGGGCGACCTGCTGCGGGTGTTCCTGCGCGAGGACCGGGTGATCCGGCGGGAGATCGTCGAGGAGGTGCTCGGCCGGATCGACGGGGTCAGCCCGGCGGAGATCGGGGTGGAGGTCGACCAGGGCCGGGTGGTGCTCAGCGGCACCGTGCCCGAGGCGCACCTGGTGCCGATCGTGCTCAACCTGTGCCGCTCGGTGGACGGGGTGGTCTCGGTCACCGACCGGCTCCGGGCCGGCGGCGCCACCGCCTCGGTCGGCTGAGCGGGTACCGGACGGTCGGGTGGTCAGCGGTCGGCTGATCCCCGGGCGACCGGCCCGCGGCGGATCCGAGGCGGTGGCGGTGGGCCCGGCGAGCGGTCGGGCTGCCGCGCGGTGGGCCCGGCGGACGGTCAGCCGGCCGCGCGGTAGGCCGTGCCCACCCGGTTGGGCGTCGCCCGGTTGTAGAGCCCGGTGCCGCCGCGGTCCGCGGAGAGCGTGAACCACGCGTAGCGCTCGACGAAGGGCAGGCCCTGGAGCATGGCGGTGGACTTCGTCACGAACGCGGCCTGCTGGTCCGGCGTCGGGTACCGCGGGGTGCCCTTCGAGAAGTCGATCAGGGCGTACTCGGTGAGCCAGATCGGCTTCTTGTAGCGGTTGTGGAGGGCCTCGAGGTACCCCCGCAGCTGACCGGTCGCGGCATCGGCGCGGAAGTCCGAGCCGTACCAGTGCACGGGGATGAAGTCGACCCGGTAGTGCCGGGCGGCGGCGCCCTGCATGAACCGGTCGAGCCAGCCGCCCGCGACGTCGCCGCCGCCGGCGACCGCGGGTGCCCCCAGGCGCATCCCGGTCGACTGGAGCCGCGGCCACAGGTCGAGGGCCCGGTTCACGCTCATGTCGGCCTGCCCGTGCAGGTCGGGCTCGTTGAACCCGAGCAGGGTCCTGCCCTCCTTCTTCGCCGTGCTCAGTTGCGCGTCGGTCACCGAGGCCGCACCCCAGATCATGGGGACGAACTCGACGCCGGCCGGCGGCTTGATCTGCTGGCGGTCCGCGGCCCAGGTGTAGAACCAGCCCACCCGGGAGTCGGCCAGCGCCCTGGTGACGTCGGGGAAGTTCCAGGCGCTCACGCCCTTCTTCTTCGCGGGCGCGGCTGACGCGTCGGCCGGAGCGCCGACGGCGAGCCAGGTCAGTAGCGCGAGCAGGGCCGCGAACAGACGTGTGCGGGGTCGCACGGTGCTCCTCTCCTCTCCTGCGGGGGACATGACGGGGCCACGGACGGGTCGCTCACGCGGCGGGCCCGAACGTGACGGTGAAGCCCTTGCAGTGGCTGCACTGCTGCATCACCTTGTTGCCCGGCACCTGGTCCTGCTTGGACCACGTGTAGGCCTTGGGGCACCGAGCGCTGAGCGCGCGGCTGTAGTCGCTGGGGGTGTCCCGGCTGGGGTTGGTGCACAGCAGCGGCTTGCCGTTCGGCCCGCGGGTCAGGTCGGCGGGCGGGCAGTAGGGCAGCAGGCTCGCCGTGCAGCCCCGGGCTTCGCAGCCTCCGCCGGCCGGGGTGGCGTTCACCGGGGTGATCGTGACCGGCAGGGAGAACGCGTTGACGTAGCTCACGTCGTACCAGGGGGCGGCGCGGTCCTTGCTGTCGAAGTTGAACTCCGCCAGGCTGGTGGGCTGTTCGCCCGTCGTGCAGTGGTCGGCGAACCGGCCGCAGTCGCCCACCCGGCAGTGGAAGGTGCTGCCGGAGGTGCCGCCGCAGTCCTGCCGCGCGAAGAACTTTCCGCGCCAGTGGAACGGGGCGGTGGTCTCGGGGACGGTCACCGTCGCGGACTGGCCGGGAGCCAGGACCGGCAGCCGGCCGAACTGCTTCGACCCGTCGGCGTTGACCCCGCTGCCGATCCACAGTTTCTGCCCGGAGTGGTTGACGAAGGTCACCGTGTGGTCGACCGCTGCGATCGCCGCGCCCGGCGCGGCCGGGGCCGACCGCGCGGCGGCCGTCGCCGCCGGGTCCGTCGCCGCGGCACCCGGCGCTGCGGTCGGCAGCACCGCGGTCAGGGTGGCCGTGGCCGCGACCAACAGCCTGATCAGTAGCTTGCGCATGGCTTCTCTCCGCTCAGCAGGTCAGCCCGGCACCGGGGGAGGTGCCGAGGATCTTCGCGAACTTCTGGTACAGGTCGACCCGGTCCCGCATCTGCGCGGTGTTCCTGCCGTTGCACTCCAGGGCGCCGTTGATGCTGCGGATCGTCTGACCGAACCCGGCACCGGAGACCATCGCGTGGTGGGCCGTCATGGAACCGGGCCCGGACTGGGTGTTCCAGTACCAGAGCGCGGTCTTCCAGGAGACCCGGGGATCGGTCTGCACCAGGTTGGGGTTGTGGAGCAGGTCGATGTGCAGGGCGTCCCCGGCCGCCTTGTAGTTGAAGTTCCAGCTGAGCTGGAGCGGCCCCCGTCCGTAGTAGGCCGCGTGTCCGGCCGGACAGCCGTAGGGCCGGCCGGTGTCGCAGTACGTCGGGTAGTTGGCGGTGTTCTGCTCCACCGTGTAGCGCAGGCCGCCGGTCTCGTGGCCGACGTTCGCCAGGAAGGCCGCCGCCTCCTGCCGCTTGACCTGGTCGCTCCCGGTGTGCGCGAAGCCGGGGTAGGCGCTCAGCGCCCCGACCAGTGCGTCATAGGTGTAGAAGTGGTTCTTGTTCGGGAACATCCTGTCGAACTGGGCCTTGCTCACGACGAAGCCGGCCTGGTTCGCCGCCGGCGCGCCCGCCGCTCCGGTCCGCGGCCCGGGGGCGGCGGAGGCCGAGGCGGAGAGCGGCAGCACGAGGGCCGATGCGGCCGCCGCTGCCGCGGCGATCCGCAGGGTTGAACGTCGAAGGGACATGTCCGACCTTCCTGAGGGGGTTGACGGGTTCTCCGGACGGGCGGCGGAGGGCCGCCGGTCGTGCGAGGGCGGGCGTGCCGGGCCGTCGGGCGGTCCTCCGCGGGCGCGCCCCCGTGGTGGTCGCGCCCGGGGGACCGCGCCTGCGACGGCCCACGGGCTCACCGGTCGCGGGACGCCGGTCGCTGCGGCGGCGCGTCAGCCGCAGGTCTTGTCCGGGTGGTCATGGGTGATGGCGCAGACCATCGCCTGGGCCCGGCCGTTGCCGTACCTGTGCTGGAGTTCGTCCTTGAACTCCTTCCACTGGCGGGTGATGTCCTTGACGGCGAGGTCGTAGGCGTGGTCGAAGTTGCCGCCGACGGTCGAGCGCGGGCTGTCCTTGGTGTCCTTGTTCAGCACCCCGTCGTGGGTGACCCGGTTCGCGCAGTTGGAGACCGTCCCGCTGTGGTCGCGGTCCGGGTAGCAGCCGGTCGCCAGGTCGTGCGGGATGTGGCCGGTGGCGTCCTTGACCCAGTCGGCGCGGCTCATGCCGCTGTAGCGGCTGATCGAGAAGAACGCGGGCAGGTCGGTCCTGCCGAGCCCCGGGGGGTTCCTGACGCCGACGGCGCCCGGGCCGGGGTGGTCGACCCAGTTGCTGTGGGCGTAGAAGTCCTCGATCTGGTGCCAGCCGCGGCCCAGGTCCTCCAGCACCTCGCACTTCGCCCGTCCCGGGCGGTCGTTCCACGAGCAGGCCGGGGAGATGGAGGTCTGGGCGCCGACCACGTGCCCCTTCGCGTCGACCAGCCGGTCGGCGGCGGCGACGGCCCGCTTGACGTGGTCGATCGAGCTCCCGATGCAGTCGATGATCTCGGCGTTCGCCTGCTCGCGGCTGCGCGGGTAGTGGCCGTCGTACCGGGGGTCGAGGTAGTCGGCGTTGTCGCAGTGGAGTTCGCCGATGCCGAAGTAGTCGCCGTGGTCGTTGGCCACGATCGCGCCCGAGTTGCCGTCCGCCATCGCCGTCAGCGAGTTGGCGTGCCAGCCCGCGGCCCCCAGGGCGGCCCGGGTGATCTTCTCGTGGTTCCCCCCGCTGAAGGCCTGCGCCGGCGTCGCGGTCGCGACGACGGAACATAACAGGGTGAGGCAGGCGGCGCCGGGCGCGAGCAGGCGCAGTCGGCGGGACGCGGAGGTGCGGCTCATGGGATCTCCAGGGTGCGGTGGGCGGATGACGGGACACGGCGTCCCGTCCGTACCGCGCAGGCCCGGACGGGATCTCTGACGGTCCGTCACGGCGTCTGCGGTTCGTACGCTAGCTGCCGCGAACGCCGCCCGGAAGGCCGCCTTTCGCACCGTCGGTCGCCGCGCTGGTGGCGGGCGGTGGCAACCCCTTCGCATACTGCGGAGTGTATCGGGTAACTCACTCTGTGTGCCCGGCGGTTCGGACTGCCGGGGCCCCGGAGCATTGCGGAGGCGGCCGTGACAGTCGTGTTCGACGCGGACTTCACTTCGACCGGACAGTGGACCGCCGGGCGCAGCAGTGCGTACCCGCGGATGGGACCGACCAACCGGAGCGACCACAAGCTCGACTACCTGAGCCACGACTACTGCCCCGACGGGGTGTTCAGCGCGGTGCGGCGGCGCACCGGCGGGCTCTGGACGTGCAACCTGCTGACCACCGAGGGCAGTCCGGACGGTTTCCAGGTGCAGACCGGGGACGTGGTGTCGGCCCAGGTCACGCTCCCGGTCGAGCTGGGTGCCTGGCCGGCGATCTGGACCTGGCGGGACGGCGGCAACGAGGTGGACCTCTTCGAGTACCACCCGGACAACCCCGACCTGCTGGAGATCTCCAACCACGTCCGGGGCGGCTTCCGCTACTGGCACGGCGGCGGGGTCGGGATCGGACTGGGGGCGAGCTTCGGGCTGCGGGTGGTGCTCGGCGCGCACTCGGTGGACTGGTACGTGGAGGACGAGTTGGTCTACGCCGACCTGCACGGGGTCGGGGCCGGGTGGCACGCCTACCTGATCGTCAACCTGTCGGTCGCGGACGGGACGTACCACGACCGGCCGGCCTTCGACGGGCCGGACCGGCTGAGCTGGGTCTGCGACGGCCTGACGGTCGAGCGCTGACCGGGCGGGCGCTGACCGGGCGGGGCCGTGGCGGGTCACGGCGCGTACGTGGCGGTGGCGGGCTACGGCGCGTACGTGGCGGTGATCGGGCCGCCCGGGCCGGAGCGCTGGAACCAGACCGCCCGGCGGTGCGGGCCGATGTGGGCGGGGTCGGTGACGTACAGGTCGTCGCGCGGGGCGCGCTCGTTGCCGGGGGCCAGGGCGGCGTCCACGGCCCGGTCGGCGAGGGTGCGCAGCAGGGCGGCGGCGGTGGCCTCGGCGGCGCTGGGGGCGATGGCGAGGGCGGCCAGATCGGCCCGGAGGGCGGTGGACACGTAGCCGATCGGGGAGCGGCCGAGCGCCGGAACGGGGCGCCCGTCGGTGTGGCGGTGGAGCAGTCCGGCCGCGACGAGCTGCTCGGCGGAGCGGTGGTCGTCGGGCGGGTGGAGGCTCATGACCGGCAACGCTACCCCGGCGGAAGGGGCGGGGTTCGCAGGAACGTTTTCTCAGGCTTTCTTCACGACGCTTCGGCCGGTCGCGGGCGCACGATGGTGATAAGGCGCCGATCACCTCGGGCGGGCCCGCAGGGCCGGAGGAGGAGGACCTGATGAGGCACTGGCATGGAAACGGCTTCGGGCCCGGTCACGGACCGGGCAACTGGGGCCTCGCGGTGATGGCGTTCGTCACACTGCTCGTGGTGGTGGTGCTGGTGCTCCTGGCCATCGCCCTGTTCCGGTACATCACCCGGTCGCGGCAGCCGCTCCCGCACGGCCCGGGTGCCGCGGGAGCGCCGGGCGTCGGGCCGGGCGGGCCGCACGGTTGGGGGCACGGCCCCACTCCGGAGCAGGTGCTCGCGGACCGCTTCGCGCGGGGCGAGATCGATGCGGAGGAGTACCGGCACCGACTGGAGACGTTGCGTCCGCCGGGTGGTCCAAGCGGTCCGGGTGGTCCGGGCGAGGGCTGACCGGCGGTGGAACCGGGGGCGGGGGAGCGGACGGGGGGGGGGGGGCGGGGGGGGGGGGGGGGGCCCGGGGGGGGGGGGGGGGGGGCCCGGGGGGGGAGGGGGGGGTGGGGGGGGTGGGGGAGAGGTGT
>NZ_JBFBGS010000074.1:0-38790 GCF_040684795.1 Kitasatospora sp. NPDC089797
TGACGCACCGCCAGGTACGGGGGTGCCGGCTGCGCCGTCACCGTGGGTGGTTGCCCGAGGCTGCGCCTCGGGGCCCGGCTGCGCCGGGCGGGGGTGGCTGGTGTTATTCGCCTGCGGCGAATTGACTGTCGGGTGGCGGCCCCTGGCGGGGCCTCACTTGTGGGGGTGTGGGGCACGGGCCTGCGGCCCGCCATCGGGGGCGTTGATGATGTGACGTGTTTTTCGGGTAGGGGGCCCTCCCCTGCGGGGCGGGCCCGGGCGTTGACGATGTGGCGTGAATTTCCGGTAGAAGGGCCCTCCCCTGCGGGGCGGGCGATACCCGGCGAAACGCCGTTGACGATATGGCGTAAATCCCCGGTGCCGACGCCCACCCCGGGACGGGGGCCCCTGCGGGGCGGCCCGCGGGACGTCCTGCGGTGCGCCCTGGAGGACGGTCTGCGGGGCGGTCCGGGCTCCGGGGCTGCGCCCCGGCCGCGACGTCGCCGCCGGGTGCCGGCGCCTCCCCCGACACCCGGCCCCGGAGGCCGGAACAGTCCCCGCCGAACGCTCCCCCACGGAGCCGGGAGGAGGCCTCGACGGCGCCTGGACGGACGTCCCGTGCGCGACGGGGCGCAGCCCCCTGTGAGGGCGTGCTGACGTGCACTTAAGCGCCTGCGGCGCCAGGGACGTCGAAGATGTAAGAGCTGTCACGCACTTGCCCCCTCCGACCGCCCCCGGATCGGGGCCCGCGTGGCGGCCTGTCCCGGCCTCCGGCGGCCCCTGCCCCGGGGCCCGTGCCCCCGGCACACCCCACCCGCTCCCAAGCCCCGGGGCGGGGCGCAGCACCCGCCTGGAACCCGGCGGAACCTTCACCGGGGAACGCCCCCGAAACCGCGCCAGGACGTCACCCGGGAGCGGCCTGGGAACTGCGCCGCGACGTCAGCAGGGAGCGGCCCGGGGACTGCACCGGGCTGTCATCGGGAAACACGCCAGGACGCCACCCTTCACCGGCCCGAAGAACACCCGGAAAAGGCCAGACCCGCCAACCTGGGAAACCCCGCCGCAAACCACCCGGTAAAGCCCCGATGAGAGAACACCGGAACCCCTTCCTTGGAATACCGGCATTCCCGTCGGATTCAGCTATTGATACCCCGTCGCTTTCCCTTCCCATCATGGCTGTTGACCAGTCGGCAGATCCCCTCAACGGCGCCTCCCGATAAACCGGGGCGCAGCACCGTACAGAACCACCGGGGAGACACCCGGAAACAGGACACGCATAACACGCGGGCCTTCGGCAGGGGGTCGGGGCCTGACGGCCCCTCGGATAGGGGCTGGGGGGTGTCGCCTGCGGCGCCACCACGGAAAAGGGCGAAAGGGGTGCGCGGGGGTGCGCGGGTGGGCCGGGGTGAGCAAGGGCCGGCGGGGACGAGCGGGGGTGGGGGCCTGCGGCCCGGCCCGAGGGGCTCACCCGGGCCGGGGGGCTCACCCGGGCCGGGCCGGGCGGCGCCTGCGGCACCACCAGAAGACCGACAGCAGGCACCAGAAGGCCCAGGGCGGGCACCCGGGGGGCAGGGGTGGGCACCCGGCCCGGGAGCGGGCACCTCCCCTGCGGGGCCCGTACAGGGACGGCACGCAGCACCCGGTGCGGCCGGGACGGCGGCCAGGGGGACCGCGCTCGATGGCGGCGAGGACCGCGGCCCCGGCCGGACGGCGGCGAGCAGGTCCCGTCCCGGCTCGGACGACGCCCCCGTCCAGACGGCGGCCAGTACCGGCCTGGCGGCCCACCAGGGCGCAGCAGCGGGCGAGCAGGCGGCCCGGACGGGACGGCACCCCCGGACACCCGGCCCGATGCCCCCCGCGAGCCATCAAGCGACCCGAGCGACCGAAGCACCGACCCCACACCATGACCCACGCGAGGCATCAACACCGAGGACAACCCGGAGCACAGCCGAAGGCGGCCCGGGCGCGGCCGAGGGCGCGGCCGGCGGACCCGAGCACCACCCGCACCTCGACCAGCACGACAGCGCAGCGACGGCCAGGACCAGCACAACGACCAGGACCAGGACGACGGCCTGGACCACGGCACAGCGACGACCGCCAGGACGGCGGCGCAGCGGCGACCAGGACGCGGCTGCGCGACGGCCGGGACCAGGACGACGGCCTGGACGGCAGCGTCCTTCGGGCTCCGGGAACGTAGTCGTGCAGCCACTGCCGGCCGTCAAGGGGTGGAGCTGGACCGCATGGCAGAGCGCAGTCCCCGCCCTGAGATGATCTTCGCGGGGATCAGCAGGAGCCACGTCCACAACGCCGCTGTGGGCGAGAGCCAGGCGATGGGTACGGAAAGCCCGAAGACGATGGTGGTGGCAGCCAGATCCCGGAGCACGGCGCGCCCGAGGGTGTCGCTGATGGGTTGGGCTTGAAGGTGTTCCCGGCGCCAGAGCATCGCGGCGATGGCCAGGTGGAGGGCGTCGATGACGACGATGACCGTCGCGTACAGCGAGACCGCGGCCGGTTCGTCGGGGTAGTCGGCCAGCAGCGCGGTGGGGAACGGCAGCAGCGCAATTGCCGCGAGCGAAGCCATTGTCAGTCGCAATAGGAAGGTGTCCAGGCGGCGCACGAGAAGGAAGAGCCTGCGGTGGTCGCGCCAGAATGAGGCCAGGACGTAGAAGCTCAGCCCGTAGGCGGCGAGCTGCGGCCCCAGATTGCCCATCGCGTCCCGGAACGCCTTCTCGTCCAGGCCTTCAGGGACTTTCACGTCCAGGACGAGGAGCGTCATGGCGATTGCGTAGATCCCGTCCGACAGCGCGAGCAGCCGGTCAGGACTTCCCGGGGCAGTGACGTCATGATTCCGAACTGCCATGGGGCACCTACCTGCTCGAATCAGGACCAAACACCAAAAAGTACCTAATACAAGGTGTATCGGTGCCGCGCCGGGCCGCGCCAACCTGACGCTTCACCTCCACGCACCTGCTACCTGACAGCGACTGCGAATCGAACACAGCTCAGGCGACCGGCTGCCGAAGTGGTGAACATCTGCTGTCGGTTCCCGTGAACAAAGCCACCGGGACACAGCCGCGAACGGCCCGGACGCAACCGCGGGCACCGCCGGCCAACCCGAACACCACCCCGACCTCGACCAGCACGACGGCGCAGCGGCCACCAGGACCAGGACGACGGCCTGGACCACGGCACAGCGGCGACGGCCAGGACGGCGGCGCAGCGGCGGCCGGGACCGCCTCCAGGACGGCGCCCAGCACAACCTCCAGCACGACGACCGGCACGTCGTCCCGGACCCCGCCCACGCCCAGGCCGGCGCCCGCGCAGCGGCCGGGTCTCAGTCGTGGATCTCCCAGGCCCTCTGCGGGAACCAGTGCGGGAGGTCGTCGAGCGCCTCGGTGGGGTAGAAGACCGGCCGGGTCAGGAGGCGGTCGCCTTCCCGCTGGACGTTGACCACCACGCCCAGTGACGCCGAGCAGGGCACCCCCGCACTCATGTAGGAGAGTTCGTCGGGCCGGGTCTCGGCACGCTCATGCATCCACCGCTCCAGCGCGGACGGCGCCCGGCCCACGAGCGCCACGCCGTCGGCGGTGACCTGCGGCCCGCACAGGGCGTCGACCGCGACACCGGACAGCCGCCCGTCCCGGTAGTACAGGTGCAGGCCGAACTCGCGCAACCGGCCCTCCGAGACCCTCCACGTGTTGTTGCCGCGCCCGCCGCTCCACGCGCGGTGCCCGGCGTCCTCGGTGACACCGAACAGAACGTCCGTCACCTCGTCGGCACTCATCCCGAAACGCAACGGCCCCACCGCCGTGAAGGGCTCCAGCACCCACCGCGCACGCTCCTCGTCCGGCCTGACATGCCACCATCCCGTAAACATGACCAACACCCTGCCCGCCACCACCGACAACCAGGCCAGAACGCGGCACAGCCAGCAGACCCGCACAGCGGCAGGACGAGACCAACGGACCCGACAACCAGCCCGGCGGCGGACGGACGCCCAGGTAGGCGGCGGACGGTGGCGGCCCGGCGGCAGCGGCGGACGCACGGACCCGGACACAGGAAACCCACCAGAGAACCCCACGAATTCCACCCGCCCACAAAGAACCGGCCCGGAAAACCCCTGAAAACCCACCAGAATTCACCAGACGATTAACGGCCAGCCCGACACCCCGCCCCGCCAGCCTGACATGCCCAAGGCGAACACTTTCAGCAACCAGAACCCGCCCCGCACCCCACACCGAACCGACAACAGCCGAACCCCGAAACCAGCCGCCAATGGTCCAGACAACCCAGCAGAAACAGCCATTCCACACCCAAAAACACCAACAGGTCACACCCGCGCTGTTCCGTCACCGCCCGACGGTGACGGAACAACACCGCGCGACCCCGGGACGGGCGGTTCCGCAACAGACCGACGGTAACGAAACCCTCCGACACCGCCCGGCACGGACCCCGCCAGCCGAACCGCGGGCCCAGGACCGCCGGGTCAGATGTTCCGTCACCCCCCGCTGACGACAGAACCCTCCGACCCGGGCGCGGCGCGGCGCGGGTCCCACCGGGGCCACTCCGCACAACACGGACCGCAAGCCGCGCCGGGGCGCGGCGGGGCGGCTTGCGGCAGCCCACCGGGTTCCGTCACGGTGGCACGGTGACGAAGCCCCAAGGACAGACCGCCCCCGCGTGCGCCGGACCCCGCTGCCGGCGGCCCCTGCCCGGCCCCGCCCGCACCGGCCTCTACTGCGGGCACGCATGCCGTCATGGTGCGGGCGCCCCTCCCTCACTCGGATCGTGTCAGGTGGGGCGGACGGGCCCGCTCGGTATACAGGGCGACAGCGGACTCGGCCATGTCCACCGCAATCCTGGCGGCGACGACCATGCCCAGCGGGGCGCTGATGCGCAGCGCGTGGACGTCGCCCACCGAAGGTCGTCAGCAGGCAGTCACCCCGCTGGTGCCCGAGGCAGATTCCTCCTCGTAGCGTGTGACGAGTGCGGTGGCATCCTCGGCGTCCAGCGCGAGTGCGAACTCCTCGTCCAACAGCCCGGGCAGCTCCCTCGCCCGCACCTGGTACCTGTACTGCGTGAAGTCCGGCAGAAGCCGCGTGAACTCCAGGTCGCGCAGGACGAGCCGCTGGTCGGGTGCCAGCTTCTGCACCAGCAGCCTGTCGTAGAAGGGCGAGAGAGGGTGGGTGGAGGTGAAGTGACTGGTGACGGTGAGATCGGCGGGGAAGCGCGGCTCGGTTCCGATGGCGTAGAGGTCGAACCAACCGTCGCGCGTCAACCGCCGCAGCACCAGCGGGCCGGCCGTGCCCGGGGTGGGACCCTGCTCCCGGAGAAGTCCGTACGTCCAGCCTGCCTGCCGCGCGATCTCGCCGTCGCGCAGCCGGATCGGCTCCAGGAGGCCCTGGGCGCCGAAGCCGACGTCGGTGAACCATTCCTCGCCGTGGAGTTCCACCCGCAGCGAGTAGTGAGTGGCCGGGCGGGTCCGGTTCTCGCCCAAGCGTACGCGTGAGGCCGTGGCAGTGAAGGTGTAGCCGAGTGCGTCCAGGGCTGCGGCGAAGAGGAGTGTCTGCTCGCAGCAGGTGCCCCCGCGTCGGCGCCGGACCATCTTGGTCTGCACGGAGTCCAGGTCGAGGCGGACAGGTCGGCCCAGCACGACCTCCAGGTCCTCGAAGGCGAAGGCGGCGATGTGGGCGCCGTGCAGCGCGCGCAGCACCTCCGTCGTCGGTTCGCATTCCCCCTCGTACCCGATCCGCGCCAGGTAGGCGTCCAGGTCCAGGCGCTCACCGCCCCACACCGACCCCGCCGACCTGTCCATATGCTTCTCCTCGCCCATCCGCGGTACCTCACGCCCTACCTTGGTGCGGGAAGCCCTGTAGGCGCGCGCCGGACTGCGAGGCCCCGCCCCGGGGCGCCAGGGCACCAGCTGGCCCCGTTCGTTCGCGGCCACTCTTTCGGGTGCGCCCGTGCTCCCCAGGGACGCACCGACGGGCCCGGCCGTGCCAGAGTGCTGCCATGCCCACCGAGCCGACGGGCCCGTTCACCGACGCGTTCGCGATCGCCAGCGGCCCTCCCCACCCCGGGACGCAGGCTCCCACCGCGGAGCTGTTCGACGCGATGCGGCCGCTGGCCGACACCGCAGCCCGCTACCGGGAGCAGGGCTGGTGGCGCGACGGGACCTTCCTGGACGACCTGTACTCCGCCGCCAAGCAGTCGCCCGACCAGCGCGCGGTCGTCAACTGGCGAGTCGCGCAGGGCCGGGCCGTGACCCTGACCTTCGCCGAGCTCGCCCGCCAGGTGGAGCGGTTCGCCGCCGGGCTGCACCGGCTGGGCGTACGGCGCCGCGAGGTGGTGGCCTACCAGCTGCCCGACTGGTGGGAGACGGCCGCGCTCGCCCTCGCGTGCTGGCGCGTTGGCGCGGTGACCATGCCGATCTCCCCCCGCTTCGGCCGTCGGGAAGTGACCCGGATGCTGGCCGCGACCGGCGCCGCCCTCCTGGTCACGACCGACCGCACACCCCGCCCGGAGCACACCCAGGCCCTCGCCCTGATCGCCGACGGCCTGCCGACCCTGCGCCACCACGCCCTCATCGGCGACCTGCCCGTAACCGAACCCGGCACCCGCCCGCGCCCCGCCGCCGGGACTGCGCCCCAAGACACGGCCCTCGGACCGGACGAGCCGGCAACGCTGTTGTTCACCTCCGGCACCAGCGGCAACGCCACCGCCGTCGTGCACAGCCTCAACACCCTCTACGCGGGAGTCCGGCGCCCTCTGCCGATCCCTCCCTCTCCGCCCGGCCACCCCTTTCCGGTCCTCACCCCGCTCAGCCACGGCGTCGGCCTGCGCAACGGCGTACTGCGCCCGCTCGTCCAGCGCGGCAGCGCCCTGTACTGCGACGCCTGGGACGCCGGCCGCTGGCTCGACCTGTGCGCCACCTACCGGACCAGCGCCCCGTTCGCCCCGCCGGCCATGCTGGCCTCCCTCGCCTCCGAACAGGCCCGCCACCCGCGGGACCTGCCCGCTTGGAAAGCGGTGGCCACCATGGCCGCCAGCCCCTCGCGCGAACTGGTCCGCCTCCTGCACCGCACCCTGAGCAGGCACGTCGTCAACTCCCTGGGCTCGACCGAAGCCGCCGGCATCACCGCCACCAACCCCACCGACCCACCCGACCACGCCGCGCGCAGCATCGGCCACCCGATGCCCGGCGTCGAACTGCGTACGGGCTGCGCCCCCCGCCCGGACCAGGCCTCGCCCGTCGAGGTGCGCAGCCCGTCGGTCTGCCTGGGCACCTTCGACCGCGACACCGGCCGCCTGCGGTGGCGCGCGGCCGCCACCGACGGCTGGTACGCCACCGGCGACCTGGTACGCCCCGACGGCGCGGGCGGCCTGGCCTACGCCGGCCGGGCCGGTGACCGCATCTCCGGTACCACCCAGCTGATGATTCCCGTCCTGGACGTCGAGACGCAGTTGCGCGAGCACCCGGCGGTCGCCGACGTCGCCCTGGTCGGCTACCCCGGCGAGCACGGCGACCTGCCCTGCGCGGTCGTCGTTCCTGCCAGCGAGCACCTCCCAGGCCTGGCCGAACTGCACACCTGGCTCGCCGATCGCGGCATGACCGACTGGTACTGGCCCACCCGCGTCGAGACCGTGCCGCACCTGCCCCTCAACGAACTCGGCAAGGTCCGCAAGAGCGACCTGCGGGCCTGGCTGATCGGCGAGCGGACCTTCCCCAGCACCGGATACCCCGCCCACGAGCAGGACGCCCCCCCGAACACCACACCCGACACGCGATCCCGGTGACGGCCAGGGCCGCCCGTCGGCGGGAACCAGTGGGCTGCCCCGTGCGAGGTCTTGCTCCTCCTCCCAGGAGCGGTCCATCGGCAGGTCCCGGTTGTCCGGCTCCAGGGCGTGGAGGTGGCGGCCAGGCGGTCGAGGAGCTGATCGCCGACGGCCCCCATCCGCATGCCGACCTGGAGGCCGCCGATGCCCTCGCTGGTGCGGATGCCCAGTCGGGTGGCCAGGCCGACGGGAGCAGCGGCCCTGAGCGCCGACGCAGGCGCTGGTCGATCGCGGCCCCGACCGTGCCGGCTTCGGCCCCCACCCCGTCGGGCGGCATCAGCACGGGCGCCGCGGCGTACCGGGTACGGAAGTCCTCCCGCAACGGCTTGGGGCCGGCGGACACCTCCCGGACCCGGTGTGATGTGCGCCGGTGGCCGATGGCAGAGCGGGGCCGGGAGGCGCCCACCCCCACCCAGGGGGACGTCGGGTACCGGGGCCCGTCCAGCGACAGCAGATCGTGGGCCGAGCCATGCGATCTCTCGCGCATGAGCACCACGGCCGCGGGCCGCGGCCGGAAACAATGATCACACCTCGCCAGGGTGACGGGCCCGCAGACGGCGAGGTGTGCGGGGCCGGCCGGACACGATCGGGCTGTCCGGCCCGCCCCGGCGGCCGGGACGCCCAGCCCCGTCCCCGGCCGCCCGTTCCCGAACCCCGACGCCTCCGGGAGGAAACGGCACACGGACCGGCCCGGGACCCCCTGCTTGGCGGGGCCCCGGGCCGGCCCGAACACACCACAGACAACGCCGGGCAGTTCCATCACAGGCCGAAGGCGACGAAACCCTCCGACACCGCCCCGGGGCGGGCCCCGCGGCCCGGGCCGCGGGGCCGGAACCACCGGGACACCGGACAGATGTTCCGTCTCCCCCCGCTGACGACAGAACCCTCCGACTCAGCGCGGCCCGGGTCCCGCCGGGGCCACCCCGCACAACACGAACCGGACCAGGACCCGACCGCGCCCCGGCTGTCCGGGACCCGGACCCCCGGCCGAGCGCGCACCCGAAGACGCGGCGGGGCGGCTTGCGACCGCCCACCGGGTTCCGTCACCACCCCAACCATGACGAAACCACCGGACCGACAACCGGACCCGACAGGAACCGGGCGCGCAGCACCGACCGGCACCGGGCAGAACCGGTGCGCGGAGCAGGACGACGTTTCGTCAGCACGCGGCGCGTAGCGGAACACCAGCAGGCCCCGGCACAGCACACCAGGCCGCCCGAAACACCCCCCGGCCGACCCGCCCCCGGCCGCCGACCCACCACACCCCGCGACCGCCACCCGGCGGACCCGGAGAACAGGAGCACAGCGCAGCGCCCCCGTACCGACCCACGCCCCACCCACCACCACAACCACCACCACAGGGCCCAGGACAGGGACGTCAGAACCTCCAGGCCCCCAGACAGGCACTCCCACCCGCTCTCACACGGGCCCCCCGCCCACCGCGGGGCGCGGACATCAGGAGCCACACCAAGAGCCACGCCGCGACGCCGGGCCGATGTTCCGTCACCCCCCGCCGACGACAGAACCCTCCAGCCCGGGCGCGGCGCGGGTCCCGCCGGGGCCACCCCGCACAACACGAGCCGGACCGGGAACCGACCGCCGGACCGGGAACCGGGGCCCGCGGGGCGCGGCCGAGTGCGCACCCGAAGACGCGGCGGGCCGGCTTGCGGCAGCCCACCGGGTTCCGTCACGGTGGCACGGTGACGAAGCCCCAAGGACAGCCCGCCCCCGCGTGCGCCGGACCCCGCTGCCGGCGGCCCCTGCCCGGCCCCGCCCGCACCGGCCGCCCCGGCCTCTACTGCAGCCAGGCATGCCGTCAAGCCGCCCTGCGCCGACGCCGCCTGGACCAACAGGCCCCACAGCTACGCGAGGAAACCCGGAACCTCATCGAACGGATCGACCCCGCCCTGGCCGCCACCGGACAGCCCCGGCTGGACACCATGGACGGCGAACACCTCGCCCACGCCCTGCGGCACGCCCGCACCGCCCACGAACACCTCACCGCCCTGCACCACCTCCTCGACACCACACACAACCCCGCCGGCGCCCGGGCCGGCAGCGGCAGCGACACGTCCCCCGCACCCGCCCGCCCGGCCGGCCGCGGGCCCCGTCCCGGCCCCGGCCAACAACCCGTCCCCGCCGAACTCATCGGCCTCTTCCTCGAACCGGCGCCCCCGCTCCCGGCCGGAGCCCCCGCACCAACCCCACACACCGACACCAACGACGACGACGCGCCGACCGGCGCTGCGGCCGGCGCACCGACACCGCACACCACCGCCCACGACCAGGACGGCTCCCGCACCGGGGAACGCGGGACGAAGGAAACCCCCGCCGCAAGACCCCCGAAACGCCGCCGCACCCCACCCAGCACCGACCCCCACAACGAACCCCTCCCCACCCGCCCGGCAACGCGGACCGCCGCCACAGAACCAGGCAGCAACGGGACCGGCAGCAGGACGACGTTCCGTCACCACGAGGTGCGTAGCGAAACCCCCACCACCACACCACCAGCCGACGACGAAACCCCGGCCACCGGCACACCACCCGTCCACACCGACAGCACCACCCCGACCGACGGCGCCACCCCACAACCGGACCCGCAAGAAGCGTTCACCACCGCCGAGACCGAACTCCTCACCGCCGCCCGCCCCTTCATCGACGCCCCCACCACCGGCCTGGCCCACACCGCCTACCGCACCCTCTGGCGCCACCAAACCGCCCACGCCCGCCAAGACCAGATCACCCTGCACCACACACGCCACGCCACCGCCCAACTCGCCACCCGCCGCCTCCGCCTCCCCCACACCCCCACCGGCCAACACCTCCGCCAAGCACTCGACACCTACGCCACCACCTACCACCACGCCCACAACAACAGGACCGTCTGAACCTCCATCACAGCCGGCACCGGGTGTGCGGGGGAGTGATCTCCCAGCCATGCCTGGCCACTGGCCTCGGCCGGGCAGGGCCGGCTGCCGCTCAGGCATGATGGTCGGCGGCCGGGCATCCGTGTGTGCACGGTCTTTCGTTGACGTACGGGGGAGAGAACCGGATGAACCGCCCACTGCTGCTCGCCGCTGCCGCCGCGCTGCTGGTGCTGACCGGCTGCGGCACCGTGCAGACCGGGGCCGGGGCCGCCCCGGCCCCCGACACGAGCCGGTCCGCGCAGGCCGAGCAGGCCCGCAAGGACGCCGCCGAGCGGTACCGGCAGGCGCTGGCCGAGCACGACCGGCGCTACCCGCTGGTCGCCCAGGCCTGCGCGACAGCGACCGACGCCACCCCGTCCGCCGCCGGGTCGCCCGCGCTGGACCCGGAGGCCGCCAAGCACGCGGAGAACAACTTCTTCAAGCAGACCCTGCCGCTCAGCGACACCGCCAAGTGCCGGGGCGAGGCGCATGTGGCCCGGATCACCGCCGCGCTGGCCAGGGGAAGGAACGGGGCCCAGACCCAGCAAGCGCTAGAAAACCTCGGCTACCCCGCGGACACCATCAAGGTCACCGCACACGACAACGGCCCAGCCGGCTTCGTACTGGAGGTACCCGGCGCGGGCCCCTGCATCGAGGGCACCGCCTACCAGGGCGGGCGGCTGGAGGTCGAGGCGCACGGCTACTACCAGGAGGGCGGCTGCGCCATGCCCAAGAACGGCCACTGAGCCGCAGGCCGGCCGGGCGAAGGCCTGGCACCACACCGCGACCAGCTACGCCGGCACCGCCACCAAACCGGCGGCCGGCGCCACCGCGGCCGGCAACGGCCTGGGGTCCGACTCCGAGGAGACCGCTGACCTGTCCAAGCTGCTCCAGGCGGTTCAGGACCTCCCCGACGCGGCGCTCGCCCGGGGCAATGCCGGCGTTGCCGCCTACCTGGCCGACCGCGAGCCCGTACTGCGGGCCGAGCTCGGGGGTCTGCTGCACTCCGGGCGGCGTCGGGCGGCCCTGCGCCTCCTGCGGGACGCCACCGGCGTCGGACTCGCCACCGCGCAGCGGATCACCCCCCTGCTCGGCCCGCGACCCTCATGACGCCGTAAGCAGCCCCCGCCACCCCAGCGGGTTGCGGGCGGCAGCAGCGAACCGGCTCCGGGGGCGCGGCGCCCTGGTCGGCAGGAGGCGGCCGGCGGTGCGCGCGGGTCATCCGCCCGGGCGGATCCACCTGCGGGCGAGTTCGGCGACCCAGGTGGCGGCCTCGCCGGGAGCCGCCGGGGGCGCGGCGACGACGACGAGTTCGGTGACGCCCGCCGCGGCGAGCCCGGGCAGGTCTTCCGGGGTGGCGTCGCTCGGCGCGACCGCGACCGTGAGGTCCCCCAGGGCCCGGCCGCGGCGGGCGCACGCGTCGGCCAGGACGGCGACGCGTGCCGCGATGTCGGCCACGGGCACGTTGAAGCCGTACCAGCCGTCGGCGAGGGCCGCCGCACGGCGCAGCGCGGCGTCGCCGTTCCCGCCGACCAGGACCGGCAGCCGCGCGCCGCGCAGCGGCTTGGGGTTGACCCGGATCGCGTCGAAGCGGGTGAACTCGCCCGCGAAGGAGGCCGGGTCGTCGGCCCAGAGGGTGCGGATCGCGGCGAGGTACTCGTCGGTGCGGCGGCCGCGTGCGGCGAAGGGGACGCCGAGTGCGGCGAACTCCTCGGCCGACCAGCCGACTCCGACGCCGAGGCCGAAGCGGCCGGCGGACAGGACGTCAAGGGTGGCGGCCTGCTTGGCGACCACGACGGGGTTGTGCTCGGGCAGCAGGAGCACGCCGGTGGCGAGTTCGATCCGGCTGGTGACGGCCGCGGCGAAGCCCAGGGCGAGCATCGGGTCCAGCCAGTCCGCGTCCGCGGGGACGGCGATCCGGCCGTCCGCGGAGTAGGGGTAGCGGGAGTCGGGCTCGTCGACGAGGACCACGTGCTCGCCGCACCACAGCCGCGCGAAGCCGCGCGCCTCGGCCGCCACCGCCACGGCCCGGATCACCTCCGGCCGGGCGCCGTCACCGATGCCGAGCGCGTGCAGGCCCACCCGCATGCTCCACCTCCTGGCGTCGACCCTAGGCGTCGGGGTGCGGGCGCGGGCGCCGCGGCACGCCCGTGACCGGGGCTTCGAACCGGGGCGCCGGAGGGTTCGGCATCGCCGCCTTCGACGTCGGGCTCCCCGCGCCGCTCGCGGCCGTCTCGGTGCACCTGGACCCGTTCAGCCCGGACACCGCCCGCGCGGAGGCGCACCTCGCATGGAGCGCCATCACGCTGATGCTCCGCCGGCTCACCCGCGCCGCCGCCAAGCCGACCTCACCCCGGACGTGCTCTCACCAGCGCAAACGTGACGCCGCACGCCCTACCGACGGCGGCCCCGGCGGCCGAGGCGGCCCCGGCGGTGTCAACGGCTCGCGCTCCGGCCTCGGCGGCGGCGGTGGCGGCGGCGGCACCGGGTAACCGTCACCTGGTAACCGGACCGCGACCGGCACGGGCGACGGCCCGTGCCGGTCAGCCCTCCGTGCCGTCGGTGCCTTGGGGCAGCAGGCCGGCGATCGTGCGCAACCGGCCAGCGGCCTGGGCGAGCAGCGCGAAGGCCAGCCCCAGGGACTCCCGCGCGGGCCCCAGTCCGCAGGCCCCGCCGAACGAGGCGGTGCAGTGGTGCGCGACCACCGCGGTGGCGGCGGCCGCCAGATCGCGCGCGGCCGCCAGGCCCACGACGTCCGCGACCTGCTCGTCGGGTCCGGCCGCCCGGCCCAGGTCCGCCGACAGCGCGGGTCGGCCGGCCGGCGCGGACGGCTCCGCCGGACGCACCGAAGAACCACCCGCCCGCCGCAGGCGCGAACCCCGAACCGACCGGCGCCCTCGGACCCGAGCCGCACGGCGTCCAGCAGCTGGCGCCAGGATGTGCGGCCCGCCTCCAGTGCGGCGACGAACGACGCTTCCCAACCAACCCGCCAAGCCCCAGCCCAAAAACACGATCACTCAACGAACCACCGACCCGCCAGCATCGGCCGCCACCGGTGCGCGCACAGACCGACGGCTCTGCGCGCAGCGTCAAGTCCGGCCAGGTGACAGGGAATAGCTTCGGGAAGCACTCGCCGTCCGGCCCCCGGACGATCCGGTCTGGCGCCGTCTCACCGGCCCGATCCGCCCGGCCGGTGCCCCGATCACCACCCCGTGCGTACCCGCCCCGAGAACCGCGGCGGCGCGCCACCTTCTGGAAGGAACACGAGTGAAGAAGTCATCGCTCCCCCACGTCGGCCGCAGGATCCGATCGGCCGTGCTGGCCGGTGTCGGTGCGACAGCCGTGCTGACCGGTCTGCTGGCCTCGGCCGGCACAGCCGAGGCGCGAGTCCCGTACCGCCACATGGCGAACGTCTGGGTCAACCTGGCGGATCAGGGACCCAGTGGGGACCAGCGCATCGCCTACTCGACATTCCTGGCCAGCCTGCGGGACGCCGCTGCCGGGTACAACCCGCAGGAGACGCAGCTCGAGGACGTCGGCCTCATTCAGGTCCAGCTGGAGGCGCCGGACTACCAGGGCGTTGGGCGCCGCGTGCTCATCTGGATCAATCCCTCGAACCTCTACGTGTGGGGCTTCTCCGCCCAGGACGGCACGACCTATCAGTTCGGCGACAGCGATCTGGCGAGGCGGCTGGCGGAAACCACCACCCCGGCTCCCCCGGTGAGGGCTGACAGCGTGCGGACACTCAACTTCGGCTCGAACTACAACGCGCTGTCGAACGCGGCCGGCCGGGGCCGGGAGGTCATGCCGATCAGTTGGAACGACATCCGGGCCTCCATCGTGCAGCTCGCGACGGTGGGCGACCCCAACGCGGGCGACCGTCAGAACACCGCCCGGTCCCTGAGCCTGATGATCCAGATGCTCTCCGAGGCCGCCCGGTTCAACGACGTCGAGGGCACCTTCCGCGCGGCCATGAACTCCTGGGACGTCCAGTCCCTGCCGATCCAGCAGCAGTACCTGGAGAACAACTGGGCCGCCCTCTCGCGCTACTACAACCAACTGGTGGCCGGCCTGAACCCCACCTCGCTGAACATCCCGACGGTCGGCAACGTCAGCGGCACCGACGGGGTGCGGCGCTACGTCCGACTGGGACTGGCGAACGACGGCACTGCCAACGGCGACTGGAACCACGACGAGCTGTAGCCGACCCCCGACGCGCGGCTGCCGTGGAGCGCGCGGCGGTCAGGATCGGCGCCGGCGGCCGGGAAACCGAACGACGACCGGCACGGACGACGGCCCGCGCCGGTCAGCCCTCCGTTCCGTCGGTGCCTTGGGGCGGCAGGCCGACGATCGTGCGCAACCGACCGGCGGCCTGGGCGAGCAACGCGAAGGCCATTGCCAGGGACTCCCGCGCGGGCGGCAGTCCGCAGGCCCCGCCGAACGAGGCGGTGCAGTGGTGCGCGACCACCGCGGTAGCGGCGCCGGCCAGATCGCGCGCAGCGGCCAGAGCCCCGACGCCCGGGACCCGCCTGTCGGGCCCGGCCCTCCCCCGTTCGGGTAGTCCTGGGGAGCAAGGGGGATCGCCGCCCGTCGCCCGGCCACGACCGCGAGGCGGGTGCGGCTTCGGATCACCGGCTACATCGGCGAACGAGCGGGCTGGCGGCAGGTGCTGCAGGGCTGGGGCGGGCCCGTGACGCCCCAGCCCGGGACGGTCACGACCGGGCCGGTACCGGCTGGGCGATCGGCCAGCGCGGGCCGTCCGGGTCGCCCTGCCACGCCCACTGGGCGTCGGGGGTCACCGTGATGCCGTAGTCACAGGTCGGGCTGTCCCAGGTCCTCCCACTGGGCCCAGGCGGCCAGCACCTCGTCGCCGATCCGGCGCGGTCCGCCCTGCAGCAGCACCGGCCGTCCATCGCCCCCCGGGTGCATCTCGGCCCAGGAGCGGTCGCCGTCGTGCAGCAGGGTGACCCCGTCGTCGCCCGTGAACACCACGGTGTCCGGCACGGCGACCCGCACCGCCCACCGCACGCCCCAGTCCTCCAGGCCCGCAGGGTCGCAGCCCAGCACCTGCCGCACCTCGGGGTCGGCGTGCGCGCGCACCGCCGCGTACGCGGCCGGCCCGCCGCCCGCCTGGCCGGAGCCGGTGCGGTCGGCCATGAACTGGGCCAGGCCGTGCACCCAGCCCTGCGCGCTCCCGCCGTCCCGGGCGACGATCAGGGCCACGTACCCGAGCCGGCCCCAGGGGTAGACGATCCGTCCGCCCGGCCGCACCGCCTCCACCCAGCTCCAGGGCACGGTCTCGACGGCGTAGGTGGCGTGCAGGCGGTCGACCTGCCCGCCGCCGGGTACCCGGCCCCGGGTGGCATCGCCCGCGACCACCTCGGCGTCGAGCCCGGCGGCCGCCAGACGGGCGCGGGCGGCCGCGGCCAGGCCCCCGTCCACCTCGGTGGACACGACCAGGCCAGCACCGGCCCGCCACGCGGCCAACGCGGCCGTCCAGCCCTGGCCGGTGCCCACGTCCCACACCCGGTGCCCCGGTTCGAGCCGCAGGCTGGAGAGCATGTCCGCCACCACCCCGGGCGCGGACAGCGACGACGACGGAACCCCCGCCGTGACCTGGGTGATCGCGGGGGAGCCGACACCGCCGAAGACCTGGGCCGCCCACCCGCCCGGGTCGAGGGCCCGGTCCAGGGGAACGTACGCCCAGCCGTCCCAGCGCCACAGCCGATCCGGCGCGAACGCGTCGCGCGGCACCGCGGCGAAGGCCTCACGCAGCCACGGCGCATCGTCCGGCCACTGCCCGCACCGCTCCATCTCCGCGTCCAAGCGGGCGCGTTGCCCGGCCAGAGCGCCGTCGTCGCCCACGCTGGTCAGCCCTTCCGGTGGTTGCCGCTGCCCTTGGACGGCGGCGGTTCGACCTTGCCGTCGGCGTTGTCCGGCGGCGGGTTCCCCTTGCCCGGGTCAGGTGCCGGCTTGTTGTGCGTCCCCATGACGGCGTTCCCCTCGATCGCTGGACACGGTCAACCGGCCATCCTCACGCAGCCCCCGCACCGCGGGGTAGAGGGCGTGCCGGGGCGGACCGGGGGCGCGCACAGGAACCGCCCGCCACACCGCCCCAAGGACCGGGGCTACCAGTACGGGCCGGACCAGGGAGGGGCCGTTCGCGGGTCCGGGCCGGCACAATACGACGGCCTCCTGCCGGTGATGATCCGTCACCACCGCTGACCCCGTCTCGGGTTGCCACTGCGGGTCGCCGCGTCGCGCCGGGCTGTTCCGTCATCAGCAGGCGACAACGGAACTCGGTACGACGCCCTGGGCAGGATCGGCTCTCGCAGGGATGCCGCACGGGAGGGCGGGGGTACCGAATATTGTTCAGTAAAAGGGACTTCGGACCTCTTCGTTACAAAAAATAGTATTTGGCAGAATTTCAGCCATGAACTCCCTCTGCACATCCCTTCGGTATCCCGCCAAGTTCGTCGTCACGCTCGTGACAGCCGGGGCGATGATGACCACGTTCTCTCCCTCCGCTTCGGCCGCCCCTTCGGACGGTTCATCGTCCGGCCGGGTCACTGTCGCCGACCGTCCGCTCGCCGATCAGCTGGTCGTCGACCAGATCATCGCCGGCATCGACGCGGCCAAGGCCCGGGGCCTCGCCCCCGGTGGGTCCGAGGTCGTCTACCAGGCGGGCGGCGTCACACTCCTCCTCGACAACGTCGACGGCACCTACGTCCTACGCGTCGACGCCGGTGCCCAGACCAGGGGCTTCTGCCACTGGAGCGCCATGGCCGCGGTGTACACGATCGGCGCGGCCGCATTCGCGGCAGCCGCGGCAGTGGGCGGGATCACCGTCGTGGGCATCGCCATCTCCGCCGAGGCGGCCAACGCGCTGTCCATCGCGCTGGCGACCGGCGGCGGGGTCTCCGGCCTGGTGTCCGAGTTCATCTGCTGAGCCGATCCGGATACAACGCACGGAGAAGCGAATGAAAATCGCGATCATCGTGATCTCTTCGATGCAGATCGTGTTGGCGGCGGCGGCCGTCGTCACCAGGAAGCAGACAGGTTCCTATCCGGTCTGGTTCCCTTTCTCCCTGATGGCCACCTGCATCGCCCTCCTCACCGTCCTCGCCGCCGAACAATGGCTCTGACGAACAGAGCAAGGCCCGGAGACCGGAATGCCGGGCGCGTACCGGTCTGACGAACCGACGACAGTCCCGCTCCGGGGCAGCACGTCCTGGCGATCCATCACACCGGATCACTCGGGCGGGCTGCCCACCGCCCGTCGACTCCGGCCCTCGCGTCCGAACGGGTCGTCCCGCTCGGTCTGGGCGACGGTCCACCAGATGGGTGGGCAGGTCGGGCGGGGACGGGACGGGGCAGGGCGGCCGGGTCGGGGCGGGTGGTGCCGGTCATCGCGCGGTGCCCGCGGGGGGCGGGGCGGGCAAGTCGGGGTATACCAGGCGTGCTGGGACGGGGCTGGGACAGAGGTGTCCCAGCCCCGTCCCAGCCCGGGGAGCCGGGCGGTGCAGCGCAGCGGGTACCCCGGGTACCCGAACGGCACCGAGCAGGACCCGGACGGCGGGCCACCGAGGCCTCGGCGCACGAGCAGCACCCGGACGGCGGGACGGCGGCGGCGAGCAGGCACCCCCACCACCCCAAACTCCATGCCCCACGCGAGGCATCTGGCGACACCAGGACCCCGCCCCCAATGCCTCGCGCGAGCCACCACAGCGGCCACCGCGGCGAGCGCATTGCCCACAGGGCCGAACCTGCGCAGAGGGCGCAGCTCGCTGTCGGGCCCGTGCTCCTCTCCGTCCCAGGCGATCCTCAGGGTGCTGGCGAGGAGACGGCGCACCAGCTTGTCTACTCCGTTGTCCGGAGCGCGCTCACTGGGGCACCCTCTTCCCGCGCCGTCGTGCTCGGTTCACTCGCCGGCCGGCGAGGTCGGTTCGGTATCAGTCTCCACCGCCGACGCGTCCTCGGCGGTCGCGTCCACCGGCTCCGCCGTCGCGGCGCTTTCCTCGGCCGTGTTCGTGCCTGCGTCGCCCGGGTTGGAGTGGCCTCCAGTGACTTCTCCCGGCATGGTCTGTCCCCTCTCCTGTGTGGTTCCCGGCCCCGCCCTGTCCCGACGTGCCCGTGGCGTCAGCACTCAGGGATGTTTGGGTCCCGTTCGGGTCTCGGTTGACGCTGCGGGCGTCGTGCCCGCATCCCGGCGAAGACATGGCCGGGAGCGTCGACAACGTTCCAACCACCGCTTCCACCATGGTAGTTCAGCGCATTGGCCCGGTGCCAGATGCCACCGCAGGCCGATACTCCATCCACCCCGGGCACCTCGGTGACCCGGCCGACCACCCGGGCGTCCTGTGCCGCGAGGGCGCGCAGGACCCGCCGGATGGTGCGGAAGGAACTGGCCTCGATCTCGGCGTCGGCCTCGGCCTTCACGGCCTCGCCCGCGTCGTGGACTTCGACCGGGTGCGCGGTGGCGGTGTCGTCGCCGACCTCCGGGGTCGGCAGGTACACCGGTGCCCGCGACGCCACCGCCCCGTCCGGACGGGGCAGGACCCTCACAGAAGCGTCAGCAGTGCACGGTGCCCCGGATGTCCCAGATGGCCTGGTGGTTGTCCGTGCCGCGCTCGTAGCGGTAGATCACCACGTTCCAGTCGGCCTGGACGTGCAGCTGGTTGATCTCGTACGAGGCCCGGCAGCGGTCCGTCCCGGTGGCCCAGTACGCCGAACCGTCCGGGTGGTAGAGCACGAAGTTGCCGTCGTTCTGCATGCTCGCGCGGAAGGCGGACTGCCCGGCGGTGCCGCTGGCCCACAGGGCCTGCCCGTCCCAGCGGTACAGCACGAGGTTGCCGTCCGACTGGTACTTCAGGTTGGCGGTCCAGCCGTCCTCGTTGAGGACCTGGCCGCCCGGGGCGAGGCAGCCGCCCTCGGCCAGCAGGCCGTTGACGGGGGTGTGGTCGGCCCAGACGTAGCCCTGCTCGATGCCGCAGTTTCCGTACTCGGCGGGCCCCCGGCCCGCCGCGGCGGCGGGTGCGGTGGCGGGTGCGAGGACGGCGGCGGCGCTCAGGAGGGCGGTGGCTGTACGGAGCCACCAGCGTGAGGTGATCATGCGGCCACGAATACCAGCCGCCTGCCCGCGCACGGCTGAACGCCACCCGCCGGGGACACGTCACACACAGGTCGACACTCTCCCGGAGCACAGACCAAGCCCGGCCCACATCTGACGCAGCCTGAGCCCTTCGGTGTTGCCGGTCGGGTCGGGTCTGGCGGATGCCCTGGGGTCAGTCCCGGCTGTCGGTCTGGGCGATGCACTGGACGTCCAGTTGGTCGGCCAGGTGCTCCAGTACGGCGCCCAGGCCGGTGGTGGTGGCCGGGTCCATGCCGGGCACCGCGCCGGCCGCCCATTCCTGCCAGGTGGCGGCGATGGCGCGCAGCAGGCCGGTGACGTGGCCGGCCGGGACCACCAGGGTGCCGTGCTGGTCGCGGCGCACCGGCAGGCGGAAATGCTGCTCGCCTTCGCCATGGTGGTATTCCACGGGCTTCTTCCTTCCGGGTCGTTCGGTGACGGGGGTATGAGAAAGTACCGGCCGCCCTTTTCGGCGGGCCGGGACTTGTTTTTCGGCGACACCGGGCCGCCAGCGGGGGTGTGGGGCGCGTGGGGTCTGTCGTGGGGTCAGGTGCTGGCCGGCGGGGCGGTCTGGTGGCGGTCCTCGGCGGCGGGCTGCCCGGCCGTGCCCAGGCTGGTGTCGACCTCCGCCCGGGAGGCTCCCGCGGCGAGTGCGGCGTCGACCATGCGCGCCCGGGCGGCGTCCAGGTCCGCCCGCAGCCCGGCGACCAGGGCGAGGGCGGCCAACGCCGGTTCCCGCCCGGGGGCGTCGTCGGCCACGACCGCCGCGAAGGCGCGCTCGGCGGGCATCGGCCGGGGTCGACTTGCTGGTGGTTCAGAATCAGCTCGTCGTGGACCGTGGGCAGCGGTCATTCGTCGATGCGTTGAAGGATGTGAGTGAAGTCGTCGGTCTCGACCAGGCCGACGAGGACCTGGGTCATCTTGCTGATGCCGGCGTCGCGGACGATGAGGCCGTCCGAGCACGAGAAGTAGGCACCGCCGAGGGCCTCCCCGGTCGCCGCCCACCGCTCCATGACGGTCTCTACCTGAGCAAGGGTGATGACGGTCGCACTCCAGCGGGTTCCGTCGTTGAGGTCCACGAAGACGTCGACGTTGTCCACCGACTCCAGGTCCTCGCCGGCATTCGGCAGGAACGCCGCCTCGAAATGCTCCGTGCGGACTCTGTACCAGGGCCCGTCCCATCTGCCCGCTTGTTCGTTGTGGCTCACCGGGCGAGTCTGCTGGGCTGATCCTCCGGCCTCAACTGCATTGTTCTGGCACGCATGCGGACATGCAGTGGCTGGCCCCTCATTCACCGGGGCGCGTCGCCGCGTTCCCGAGGCTGACGCTGGAGGCGAAGGATCTCGCCATGGGCAGCGGCCAGCCGCTGTTCGAGCTCCTGGACGCGCTCACGATGGACGGCGCGTTCGCGGCGGAGAGCCTCGGTGAGGCTACGGATCACCGTGCCGTCGCCGGCTGACGGGTCCTGCTGGAGGGGCCGGTGGTCAGCCCGTTGCTGGCCGCGCAGAGTTTCGATGCGTTTGCACAGGTCGGTGTGGGCGTAGAGGAAGTCCAGGCTGACGTCCACCGCGCGGGCGACAGCCCGTGCAACGGCGCCTTGCGCATGCGCAATCGCCCGCCCGTCACCATGCGCATGCGCATGCGCATCCGATCGGGTCCGGCGCGCAACCGACCCGGCCGGCGACTCGGCCCGGCTCCGGCCGCTGCGCAGCCGGCGGTTGCGCGGGCCGTCGCACTCGCAGCGCCCGGCGGTGCAGCACGCTGCTGCTGCACCGCCGGAAGCAGCAGCAGGGTGTAGCAAGGGCGGCCTTGCTACACGCGGAGCAGCAGCACGACCGGGTGCAGCAAGGGTGGCCTTGCTGCACCCGTGACCGTCCGGTCCGGCGGGCGGTTGCACCGGTATGACGACTCCGCTGTCCTGGCTGCCGCTACCGTCTCCGCCCGGCCGGGCCGAGGACGAGCCCGCGTCCGAGTCCGACGACCAGGCGCTCGACCCCGTCGAGCTGGCCGCGCTCCACCGGGGCCGTGACGCCGGGGAGGCTGCGGCCGGGTGGGTGCGAGAGCGGGCCAGCCGCCAGGAGGACGAGCGCCACGCCCTGGCCCTGGAGCACGCGGCCGCCGGGATCGAGCGGGCCAGCCACCAGGAGGTGTTCCCGGGCGGCGACGGCCAGCTGGCCGAGGAGTTGCGCTACTCGCTGGCTGCGGACGTGCTGCTCGGCGCCGCCCACACCGCCACCCTGCCCGACCTCGCGCCGGGCGAGCGGATGCCGCTGGTGGCGGTGTGCGCGCTCGCGGCCGCCATGCCGTCCTGCGTACACGGCGACCTGCCGCGCGGGCTCACCCTGCTCGCCGACGGACTGGACGCCGCCACCGCCGCCGGCCACGCCGCCATCACGGCCACCGGCTCGACCGGATGAGCACGACGAGGCACCGAGCGCTGGGACCCGGCGCCGCCCGGGTACTGGCCGACACCGTCCGGGCACCCCGCACTCCGCCGCCGTGGTCACCGGCCGCCGTCGAAGGCGCCCTGCACACTGTGCTGGAGGAGTTCGACCAGCAGGCCGAGCCGTGGCGGGAGACCTTCGAGGACTTCGACGAGGACGTCCTCGCCGAAACCGCCGCTGAGGCCCGCGTCTTCGAGACCGATCCGGCCCGCGCCGTCGACGAGCTGGTGCGTGGCCTGCTCGGGCAGCTGGCCGGCTGGCAGGCCGCGATCGGCAGGCTCGGCCGAGCGCTCACCGCGGCCGCGCAGGACCGGCCGCTGCCGGAGTGGGCCGCCGACGCCAGCCGAACCGAGGACATCCGCTGGCGCCGGGCCCGCCTGGCGCTGCTGGATGCCGTCGCCCGCCACCACCACGGCCACCTGCCCGCCGCAGTGCCGGACGACCGGCCGTGGTGATCACCGGTGCCCACCGCGCGGGCGAATGAGCCAGGTGACCAGCACCCAGCCCCTGCCTCGCGGCATCAGCGCCCTTATCCCGAACGCCCCGCGCCCAGGCCACGCCCGGCGAGCTCGCCGCCGCCCGGCGGCCGACGCGTTCTGCCGACAGAGGCTGCGGCTCCCCCGGCCCATATTTCCGGGGAAGCCGCGCTCCTTGCGTTCTCACCGACCACGTAACGACCTCGCCGGTGCGCGAGGCCTTGGCCGCGATCGAGAACTCGCTGGAGTTCAGGTGAGAATACCCTCACATGATCAATGTTGCCGGACTTTCCGAATGGAAGGCGGAAGGACTGAAATTCCACCCGCTATAAGGAAAATTCCCGGCACCATGATCCATGAGGACTCGCCAGGACCCGGACTCAAGTATCCTTGGCCCCAGGCAATCAAAATGGCCGAAAAGACCACTCCACCCACACCTGACCAGAATTTCCTGTCGGCCGTTCTTGGCACTTTCCCTCCCGATAGCTAGGGGGTGTCATAGATTGAAAAAACACTGTCGTTAGAGCTGCGCGCCGTTGCCGGACTCTGCGGGCCGGCAAAGTTCACTACCGCGTTGAACGTCACCTCGACGGACGGTCCACAAACCGGCAGCTGCTTGACTATGCACGACTGGAGGGTCGCGCTTCCCTTCAGCTCATATCGCCCCTTGTCGCCTGAGACCACATACGGCTGCGTGAAGTCCATCTTGATTCCCAGCGCGCTTCCCTGGACATTATTGTGCCCAGACAGGGTTCCCTTCACATCAACCAACCCACTGCCGTCACGCGTCTCCGTAACGGTGAAGTCGATCTCCCCAGTGCGGGTCGTGCTAAAACCTCCTGCATGGTAGAACTTGTACACATGGGTCGTTACCGACTTGTCATCGGCGTGCGCGGCAGGCGCCAGCGCCAACATGCCAATGCTCGCAATCGCACCGGCCACGAGGCGCTGCCCTCGACGTACGTTCACTGGGTCCCCTATACTTCCAAAGCCGACCCGTTGGCTTACCAGGGCATACGAGTCGGTATCTGATGGCGGATTCTGCTTAAGCAGCCGCCGCGGGGCGCCCGGATTTTTTCCGGGTGCCCCGTTTCAGCCGCCCAGCGAGCGGGACTAAAGAGCTTCCAGGTCAAGCAAGAGCGATTCGATTAACTACCACGATCGATCCCCTCACTGCCCCTCCCTCCTCAGCCCCCGGATCTGGCACACTTTCAAGGCTTAAGAATTAGCCCGTTGGCGTGATCCGGATAGATCATCACATGCCGTGCCGGTAATTGGAACCCTTTCCCCGCTCCCCCACTTAGAATTGGGCCCTTGGGCCCGCCCCGTCTGATTCATGACTTTCCTCTGATAATTCCCCGGAGCCCACCCGATCCGCAACCGTTCACGAATCGCAGAGAACTCTCCTACATGTTGATCACCTGAAGCACTAGCACTGCCGCTTGCCACCAGGCGTCTCACATCAGCCGGGTGACACCGGAACTATCATCAGTCCGACGGCGAATGCACCGACAGCATTCGCCGACCGCCCTCAAAGCGGCAGTTGATGGAGTTACTTCCTAGATAGCGCCGACCCCACCGGAAATCGCCACTGAAGCACCTAGCGCCATCGCTACCACGACGGCAATCGCGAAAGCCTTGATTCGCATGTCATCCCGCCTCCGGCTGGACTTTCTATAGTTCCCATGCGCAACTCCTTTGATAATTCTATTGGGGAAGTTGCAGACCTGACCACGTGTCATGAATAAGAATTCTGTCGGGTGAGGCCAAAGGGATCTGACGGTCATTCATCCTGGGTGGAGCGGGTGTGGGTGGAGGGCGGCGTGGTTCGGACCTCGGCCCGAACTCGCGAGTTGATGGTTGCCTGTCCGGATTGCGGCCAGGGCTCAGCGCGGGTGCACAGCCGCTATACCCGCACGCTGGCGGATCGCGCCGTCGGCGGCCGCCCGCTGCTGATCGCCTGTCGGTACGGCGGCTGTTCTGTGACAGCCCGCGCTGTGCCCGCCGGACCTTCACCGAGCAGGTCGACCGGCTGACGGTGCGCTATCAGCGTCGCACCCCGCTGCTGCAGCATCTGGTCGAGATGGCCGGCGTGCTGCGCGCCGGTCGGGGCGTCGCCCGACTGCTGCAGATCGTGAACGTGACGCTGTCGCGCACGAGTGTGCTCTTCCAGTTGAAGCGCATGCCGCTGCCGCCAGCGGCGACTCCGCGTGTACGACGGACCGAGGTACCGGCTACCGGGTGGTAGCCGGTACCGGACCGGCGGGCGGGTCGGTCGGTGACGGCCTCGGCCGTGCGGGTGACGCCCGTCCAGGAGCGCGGTCTGCCGTCCGGTTAGCTTTCCGCCGCTGCGGGCCTTGTCCTGCTTGCGCAGCCACGTGCCGGGGCGGAACGCCGGGTCGTGGCCGAAGCCGGTGCGGTTGGCCGGGCCATCGATGGTGCCGCCGCCGGCGAGGTAGGCGAGCAGGCGGCGGCACGACCCGTTCCAGTCCGGCTCCAGGCGCCACAGCTCGTCCAGCGCGTCGAGCCTGGCGGCCTGGTCGGTGGCGAGGCGTGGCCGTACGAAAAGCCCGCCGCAGGCACCCCGGCCTCGACGCCACACACCAATCACCAACACAGGGCCCAGGAGAGGGATGTCAGGGTTTCCAGGCCCCCTGACCGGCACTCTGACCTGCGTTGGTGCGGGTCTCCCGCCCACGGCGGGGTGCGGGCATCAGGAGCTACACCGGAGGCCGCACCAGGACCCCGCCGCCGGCCGGGAGGCCGCCCGAAGCGAGGCCGACGGGCCCTGGAAGGATCAGACGGCGGTGCGCGCCACACCCCATTGCCCGTGGCGCGCATCGACCCCGATACCCCGCCCGGGAACAACACCAGACGGGCTCGCAGGCCCCCCACGACGGCCGCAGGCACCAAGAGGGCAGGAGCCCAGGGAGGGCCAGAACGGGCGTCGGGGCGGACCCGGCGCCGCCCCGCTCGAGACAGCGGCCCGCCGGCGCCGCCGTGCTCCAGGGCCGCGTCCAGCACGTCCAGGAGGGCGGCCACACCGGCCGTGCCGTCGAGCATCGCGGGCACCGTGGCACGGCACCGACCACACCAGCCACAAAGAGCAGGGCAACACAATCCGCAGCCACATCATCTGGCGGAACAAGAACGCCGCCGATGAGCACCTGCGCACGGTCGCGCCCAGGGCAAACGCCGCCTGAGGCTCAGCCGAGCTTCTTGCGCATCTTCACCGAGGTCGTCTCGTAGCCGAGCGACTCGTAAAGGCCCCGCGCGCCTGTGTTGAACCCGAAGACGCTGAGACCCAGAGTGTGGGCGCCCTGCGTCCGGGCGTATTCCTCGCCGAGGAGCATGGCCATTCGTCCGAGGCCCCGACCGCGTTTGTCGGCGTCGATCACGATGTCCCAGATCCACCAGGCGCCCGCGTCGTCACTCATGTCCGGGCCGATCCAGAGGTAGCCGACGGTTACCCCGGCATCGTCGACCACGTCGAAGACCGCGTGCCCTGGGGTCGGTGTCCCGGACGGAAAGGAGCGAGCCATGGTCTCGCCCGCATGCCGGTGGGCGTCCTCAGGCGTCTGCCCCAGAGCAACGAGATCCTTGGCGTACTCGACTCGACTGCGCTCCAGCCAGCCGGGGAAGTGTTGGACGTCCAGGGGACGGAGGGTCACAGTCACCGGGCCAGCCTCCCATACCGCCGACGCCGGGAGCGGTGTCGCCCCTGACCAGGGGTCACAGCCCATCACAACAGGGCAAACGTTGCCTGACGCGGCGCTACCTGGGCTTTTGCGACCTCGCCTCCGTCATCACCTGTCACAAGCACCTGGTCCTGGTCCTGATCCCAGACGTCGCAGTTCAGCCCACCAGTCCCAGTGCGCACGGAGCGCCAGCGTTCCAAGAGCTACAACGGCATCGCATCGAAGTGGAACTCGGGCATGGTCAGCGGCTGCTCGGACCAGATGACCTTGCCCCGGGCCGTGTACCTGGTCCCCCAGCGCTCGGCCAGCTGGGCAACCAGGAACAGGCCCCGCCCGCCCTCATCCGTAGTGGCGGCGTACCGCAGGTGCGGAGCAGTGCTGCTGCCGTCGGAGATCTCGCAGACCAAACTGGTGTCGCACAGCATGCGAACGCGGATGGGCCCGGTGCCGTACCGGATGGCGTTGGTGATCAGTTCACTGAGGATCAGTTCGGTGGTGAAGGTCACCTCTTCCAGCCCCCAGGCGGTGAGCTGGTCGGCGCATTCCTTCCGGATGCGAGAGACGGCGGCGAAGTCGTCGGGTACGTCCCAGATGGCCACGCGGGAGGGGTCGAGCAGCCGCGTGCGGGCGACGAGGAGGGCGATGTCGTCGCTCGGGTGTGGTGGGACCAGCGCGGCGAAGACGGCCTGGCAGGTGTCGTCCGGGGACCCGCCGGTGCGGACGCCGGCAAGGGTGGCGCGGAGTGCGGCGAGTCCGTTGTCCAGGTCTCGGTCGCGGTCGGTGACGAGTCCGTCGGTGTAGAGGACCAGGACGGTGCCGGGCGCCAGTTGGCGCTCGGTGGTTTCGAAGGGCAGACCGCCCACGCCAAGCGGTGGGCCGGCGGGCAGGTCGACGTTCTCCACGCTGCCGTCGGTGTGTAGCAGCACGGGCGGTGGGTGACCTGCCCCTGCCATGGTGCAGTGCCCGGAGACCGGATCGTAGATCACGTACAGGCAGGTGGCTCCAGTGACAGTTGCTTGCTCCCCCTGACCCTCGCCTTCGGAGTCGCCCTCTCCCGCGGCTGGCTCGCCCTGGTCAAGCCGGGCGACCAGGTCGTCAAGGCGAGCGAGCAACTCGTCCGGGGGCAGGTCGAGGGCGGCGAAGTTGAGCACGGCCGTGCGCAGTCGGCCCATGGTGGCGGCGGCGTGCAGACCGTGGCCGACGACATCGCCCACGACCAGCGCCACACGAAATCCCGGCAGCGGAACGACGTCGAACCAGTCCCCGCCGACCCCCTGCTGCGCCGGCAGGTAGCGGTAGGCCACCTGCAGGGCGTTCTGCTCGGGCACTCCGCGGGGCAACAGACTGCGCTGCAGCGCCTCGGCCATCTGGTGTTCACGGGTGTAGCGGCGTGCGTTGTCGATGCACATCGCCGCACGCGCGGCCAACTCCTCGGCGAGGGCGACGTCCTCCTGCCCGAATGGTCCGGATTCCGCACGCCAGAAGCTGACCGTGCCCAGGGTCAGTCCGCGCGCTCGCAACGGCACCGAGATCAGCGAGCGCACTCCATACGCGAGAACCCGGTCGGCGGTCCGCGGGTCGCGCTCCCGCCAGGCCTGCGCGTGGTGCAGATCGGCGGCGAGCACGGCGCGCCCGCTCCCCATGGCGGTCTCTTCCGGTGTGCCGGGCAGCGGACTGATCAGCGAACCCACCGGGTAGAACGGCCAATCATCGCGGATGCCACCGGCAGCCACCCGGCGGATCTGCGGGGCCCGCGTCTTCCCTGTCCCCAGCAGCGGCTCGTCCCCCTGGAGCACCGCCTCGGCCAGCTCGACCGTGACGAAGTCCGCGAACCGGGGAACCGCCACATCCGCCAGCTCCTGCGCGGTGCACACCACGTCCAGGGTGGTGCCAACCCGAAGCCCCGCGTCGTACAGCAACCTCAGCCGGGCCCGGGCCGCCTCCGCCTGCCCAGCCAGCGCCCGCAGCTCCGTGGTGTCCCGTAGTGTCGCAACACTGCCCGCACCGCCGCCGAACGGCGCGGTCGAACGGCAGTTCACAGCAAGCAGTCGGTCCTCGGCCAGGTGCACCTCGTCGGTGGCGACCCGCCCAGACCCCAGCAACTCGGCCAACCCGGGATCTAGTCCCAGCTCGGTGACCGGCCGCCCCTCCACCTCGGGCGGCAGCGCCAGCAGCCGCCGGGCCTCGTCGTTGGCCAACAGCACCCGTCCGCCCTCACCGACGATAAGCACACCCTCGCGCACCGCGTGGAGCACCGCGTCGTGGTGCTCGTACATCCGCGTCATCTCGGCCGGGCCCAGGCCGTGCGTCTGGCGGCGCAACCGCCGCCGCACCAGCACCGCCCCACCCGTACCCGCAGCGAGCGCTGCCGCCGCGCCACCGAACAGGACCGGCAACTGCCCGCTCACCGCGCCGACCGTACTCTCGACAAAGTAGCCGACCTGGACCAGCCCGGCGACCGAACCATCCGACCTGATGACCGGCGCGCTGGATTCGACATCGTGTGACAGCGGGTTGTTCATGGTCACGGTGACAGGCCCCTCCAGCTCTCGCTGCAACGGGCCGTAGATGTGCTGTCCGATCAGCTCGGGGTGGCCGCTGGAGGCGTAGCGGGTCCCATCGACACCGGCGAACACTACGTAGTCGAAGCCGCCGTTGTTCCTCACCTGCACGGCCAGCGGCTGCAGCACCGCCGTCGGGTCGGCGCTATCCATGGCGCCCACCACCGTGGGAACCTGTGCCAACACGCTGGCCGCCGCGCGCGTGCGATGCTCCGCATCACGCGCGGCATAGCTCCGGGCCTGCAGGATGAGCGCCGCCAGCGCGGCGGCGACCAACAGCACCACCACGACCAGCAGCCACAGGAACACCTGCCCGGCGACACTGCGCACCCTCAGCCACGAGCCCGGCCCGCCCCGAGTGGACCGCTGTTCCTCCGGTCCCGCGTCCCCACGGGTATGGCTCACTCCGTACATCCAGGCCGTCCCCACGCATCCGGATCATGACCCCACTACGCTGACACTCGGTCCGGGAACGTGCCCACATCCACGACCAGCACCCGATCAGCATCACCCTGGTGGCCGGACGGAGCGTATGACGTTGCCTAGCGTCCGGAGCAGAGCGAGCCGGCGACCCGGTCTGTCCGGTGGTGTTCATCGACTGCGTGCACGTGAAGCTCCACGACGGCCAGGTCGCGGACCGGCTCCTCTACGTAGCGCCGGCAGTCACGGTCGAAGGCACCCGGGACATCCTCGGGTTGTGGGCTGCCGACGGCGGCGAGGGCGCGACGTACTCGCTTCATGTGCTCACCGCGGTCAGGAACCGCGGCCTCGAGGACGTCTGCGTGGTCCTGCTGGTCCATGGACCAAGGAGCGACGAGTTGGTGGCAGATCACGCCCACGACATGGTCGCCCGCCGCGGCCTGCGGACCTGCCTGGTGGAACCACAGGCCGGACACGTCGTGCATCACGCTACTCCTGAGCAGTCCGCCGCCGAGGTCACCGCCTCTCTGTCACAGCCCTACTGACCTGTGCGGCTCCAACCGCTCGTGCTCGCACGCTCCAAACTGCGCTACAGCCGCCCCCCGGCGGCGCGGTAAGCCTGCACCTCGCCGCAACCAACGCCCGGGTCACTCTGCACGGGACCTCCTGAGCGCAGTAGTGCGCCGCCGTAGAAGACCGGCTCGCCGAGCTGGCGGCGGTCCCGCTCTGAACCGGGCCGCAGGACGGCCTGACGCAGCAGGCGCCGGCACCTTGGCGCCGCAGGCCCGGACAGCCACCAGTACAGGCGACGGCCCGTGGGTGTCAGTCTTCTGTGCCGTCGGTGTCCTGGGGCGGCAGGCCTACGATCGTACACAACTGACCTGTGGCCTGTGCGAGCAGCGCGAAGGCCAGCCCCAGCGACTCACCCGCGGGCGGCAGGCCACAGGCCCCGCCGAACGAGGCGGCGCAGCGCGACCACCGCGGTAGCGGCGCCGGCCAGATCGCGCGCGGCGGCCAGGACCACGACGTCCGGGGCCCGCTCGTCGGGCCCCGCCGCCCGGACTCGCCGGTGTCCTACGCCCGGCGGGCACCAAGGCCGTCGACGCGGCGTTGTTGCCCGCCGAGATGGCCGTCCCGCACCCGCTGCGCCCGGGCTGGCCCGCGGTGCTGCGCCTCGCCCGCCCGGACCTAGCCCATCGAGCCACAAATCCCATCCTGCAGGACCTTGCGACCCCAGGGCCTCCCGAACAGCCGTCAGCGACGACAAGCTTGACTTCGTGCCGATTCACCCGATTATCGGACCAGCTGAGATGAGATGAAACGTGCCAACCTCACCCCTTCTCCTCGCGACCACACTCGTCTCAGCCTCCACACGTCGTCAGGTCTGGCGCAGGCCCTCCCCGGGCGCCGACGCCAGCCGTACCGAGGACGTCCGCTGGTGTGTCGGGCCCACCAGGCGTTGCCGGACGTTGCAGGTGACGCGGTAGGCCTGATCGGCCCGGACGAGAAGCTCGGACGGTTACCGCTTCGGGTGAATGAGCATCAGGTTCCTTGGCCTCACCCAGCAAAATCGTCGTGCATGACGCACGGTCATATCTGCAGTTCCCCATAGGATTTTCAAAGGAGCTGTCAGATAGCATCTCTGACAGGCCATCCGAAGGTCGAGATATCCGGGTCGATAATTACTTGATCGTCCTTTCGGAGGTCATGGCGCGGAATCCTTCAGCGCCGCCTTCCTGTGGGTTCGACGTCACTCGGGAGCACAGCTTCGGAGAGCGGGACCAAAACCGCTTTGTTCATGATTCGGAAGGGGATAGAAGAATGCGCAGTCGATTTTCCAGGGTCGCGGTTGTGGCGGTGATCGCAGGTGGTGCCGCCGTGGCCGTGCCCGCGACGGCCTCTGCTCAGCCGGCGGCCTGCTCTGTCAAGGCCGAGCTGGATCTGGGGCGGGGGAAGGCGACCTCATGGTGCATCAGTCCCGGACCGCGGGAGATGAAGGAGCACCGCGCGGTGATCAAATGTACCGTTGTGCGCGGTCGGAACAGCCCCCATGACATCACGTACACCGAGTGGGGCCCGTGGAAAAAGATAGGCGAGAGTTCGGTCGCCATGTGCGGGTTCAGTTCCAGTACGGCAGGGTACTCGTTCGAGACCCGCTAGCCGGGTAGTGGCTATCCGCGTGTACGGTAGGCGAGCGTAAGGAAAGGAGCCGGGCGATGAACCTGGTGATCGGTGACCCGCGCCATGGGCGGGTGGAGATCTCCGTCGACCGTGAGCGCGGGGTGATCGACGTCCGGTCACCTTCCCTGCCGAACGCGACCATCATGCGCCGCGAAGGCTCTGCGGCGAGCGATGCCTCACCGATCGGGACCCGTGACGGCCGCCGGACGGTTCTGACGGTGGGGGGCGAACCGGGCCGGGTGTCCCCCGGGACGGGGTTCGCCACCCGCAGGTCGTATCGGGTCGGTGTCCAATTCCGTGATGCCTCCTACGGATTCGACCCCGTCGCGGAAAACCTCACCCGCTTCACCCGCAACGGGATCGAGCTGGCCGTGTTCGAGCGAACCGCCACGAGCGGGATCGAGGCCTCCTGGTCCCCGGACGCTCCCTGCACCCCCGACGAGGCCGCACTCGGCTACTCGCTCGTCGGCGCCTACGGAGTCGGATCGCCAGGTGTGCTCAAGTCCGTCATCGGGCACGGAGGGGCACCCTTCTAGGCCCTTCCCTCGTACACCGGTCACGCGCGGCTGGGACCCTTCAGCCGCGCGTGACCCATGAACTGCTGCTACCCAGGCTGAACTTGCTGCGCCGTGAGCCCCGACGGGCCCACATCCCGCACCAGGAACCTCACAGCTCCTCCCAAGTCCTCGACGATGGTCCATACGATCGAGCCCTGACAGCTGCCCGAGGTATCGGCACTCACCGGCCCCCTCCTGAGGACAGCAACACCGGGCCCGGCGCAGCCTCGAGGCCGGCTTCCACGCACAACCGGTCCAGCCAGGGGTCGACTGGACCAAGTAGCGCCGCGGCCGCACCCAGCAGGCCGTGTGCCAACGGTCAGCGTGAGTTTGCAGCTCCCGCCGGGCCTGTGAGCAAGCCCGCGGCACTGCTCCGCCGGTCCCGGGCGGCCGGCCGCCGATACAGCGGCGACTGGCGAACAGCCGCGGGCGGCACCTCAGCCCCGCGCCGCCCGGCTCACCGACCCTCACCGAGTGGCAGTCGGCTTCCGAAGCAAGTAACCACGCAACTGGCAGCTCAACGAGTCAGCAATCCTGCCAGCAGGTCAAGTTCGGCCAGCAACGCCGCCCCTGCGTATGGATCACCCGCCAACGCCACCTTGGCCTTCCACCTCCGGTACGGCCGTCTCGACCCGACAACAGCAGAGAGCCCTTCCGCTCGGCTGGGACAACGGGACTGGCTCTCCGAAGGCCCAAGAACTTCACATTCGCCCCGTGGACCCTCACCTCCGCCAGCCGCTGGCCAGTGGCAACGCGGGCTCCCTGGCCCTCCCGAACCAGCTGCCGCCGACGGCAGGACGGTCTTCATCCCGGTTCATCCGAATATCTGACCGAACGAACAGAAATCGACAATGCGACGCTCACAGCTCCTCCCCACGCATGTCCTCGTTCCAGCCACCGCGCTGCTCCTTCCAGCCGCACTGGCCGTCCGGGCCTCTGGGAGCAGTGGTGCCCGGCCAGGGGCTGCCGGATCCGCTGCGGTGTCCCCCTGCCGGGCAGCCGCATCCTCCGCCGCCAGCCCTCGACCGCGGGGTCCCGAGGGCGAACGCCTCTTTCACGAAGCCGGCTCCGCGGAAGAGGCCGCCTTCCCGCCGAATCACGTGGCCGCGGACAAGGGAGAGCTTTCCGGTCCCGGCAGCACGCCGGTCTTCCTCGGCCGCGAGGTCCTCAGCTCCGACTCGATCGGGGGCAACCGCCCGTGATCACCGCCGCCGTCATCACCCCGGTGCCCGAGCACCAGCAGCAGGCCGCGCTCCGACACCTGGTCGTCGGCCGGGAAACCGCCGCGCTGAAGGCGTTGTGCGCGGAGTCCGATCTGCCACTCGCTCACGCTCCCGCCGCCCTGGCGGCTCTGGCGAGGCACAACCTGCCGGTGACCGCCGAGGACGCTGCTGCGGTGCTCGCCGACCAGGAACCCACGCTCCGAGAGGCACTCCGCAGCCTGCTGGGAGCAGGACGACGACGCGAGGCGCTGCTTCTCCTGCGAAATGCCACGGGCGTCGGCGTCCTTACCGCACGGCGAATCGCGGCAGAGCTCGCCCCAGCCCCTTGCTAGACCCGGCCACGCGAGGGCCCCGCGGGCCACGAGGACCGTAGCCGGTGAACGCCGATGCCGCGTTGCCGCCCCGGAGCCCAGCCGGACCTTCACCAACCAACTGACCGCTGGGACATACCCGCACAGCAACAGCAGGAGAACCCAGTTGTATCCGACCGTTTCCCGCCCTGCCCGAATCCTTGCAGCCTCGGTCACCGGTGGCCTCACCATCGTCACCAGCACCTTCCCGGGCAACCGGGTGCAGGTCGCCGTCCAGTACACCGGCACCGACAAGTGGACCACCCCCACCCCCACACCCCTGCCCGACGGCTGCACCGCCGCCGAGTACCACCGGCGCATCGTCGCCACCGTCCGAGCCGGCGGCGAAGCCGTCGCCCCCACAGCGGACAGGCCCGCCCAGTAGTCGCTCTGCTGTCTCCCGCGCCCCCGGAGACAGCAGAGGAAAGCCAAGTGGCCGCCGCCCTGCTGCAGGGCGGCGGCCACCACCGTTGCGCGCAACGACTTCCGCCCGTGAACGGGGGACGACCGGCCTCCAGGAAGGTGTGCGGCCCCGCAGATCGGCCGTTGCCCGGCAACTGGTCGAACCTGCCCGCGGTGGCCGGACTGGACCGGCGTTCTCCCCTACCGTGCAGCGCCACGGCCCCGCCCCGGCCACGCCCGGTGCGCCGCGCACAACGAAACGTCACTGTCGTGTACGGCCGTCCGTTCAACCATCCACGGCACGGAGGGCAGCCACTATGACCACCCGCACTTCCCACGATGCGGTTGGCGGGTGGCCCTGGCAGGCCCGACGCCCGGGCACTGCAGACGGCCCGGCCACAGGCAACCATGAGCACACGGCGGAACCCTCGATACCGGGGATCGCACCCGCCCGCCCCCCGACACCCCGGCCCGCACACCGCCCCAGGCCCGAGCGAGACCCCCCCTCAGGCCTCAGCTGCCCTTGTCGGCGGGCAGTGGCGCCGGTAGGAGCTGCTGGCCCGTCGCAGGGCGTCTTCCAGCCGGGGAACGAGGAGGTTGGTGCCTGTCGTGCGTCGGACCACGTAGACCCGCCGGGCGCACGAGGGCTCGTCCAGGAGCCTGACGGAAGGGCGGAGTTCGTCGGTGACCGCGAGTTCGGGAATCAGTGCCACACCGAGCCCTGCCCGCACCATCGCGCGGATGACGTTGTAGTCATTGCTCCGGAACGCCACCTGAGGAGCGAACCCCGCCGAGGCGCACAGGTTCGCCAGAGATCGCGCACCCGCGCTCTCCTCCTGGCTCGTGATCCAGTTGCGGCCGCGCAGGTCCGCCATACAGACCCGCTCTGCCAGGGCAACGGGGTCCGCAGGAGGTATCAGCACGAAGAGCGACTCCCGCAGCAGTTCCACCGCCGCCACCCCGAGCGGCAACTGCTGGTGCACCCTGTCGTAGGCGTAGATGAGCGCCGCGTCCAAACGGCCCGCGGCCACGAGCGGCACCAGCTCGGACGGCTCCCCCTCCTCCAGGGCGACGTCGGCACCGGGGTACTCCTGCGTCAGCCGGGCCAGTGCCGGCGGCACGAGGAGTGCCTGAGCCGTGGGAAAGCTCCCCAGCCTCAGCATTCCGCACGAACCCGAGGCCAGCGCGCGTACCTCGTCCTCCAACGCGGCCAGTTCGCCGAGCACCCGGTAGCACCGCTGCCCGAGCGCGAGGGCCGCACTGGTCGGCCGCACACTGCGGGCACCTCGCTCGAACAGCACGAGCCCACTCACCCGCTCCAGCGCACCGATGTGCTGGGAGACAGCGGACGAGGTGTAGCCGAGCCTGCCGGCCGCCTCCGAGAAGGATCCGGTCTCCAACACCACGCTCAACGTGCGGACATGAATCGGGTTGATCATCCTGGGATTCCCATGAGCTCCGGTACCGGTTCGTCTTTCGATCGCCTTGTCCAAACACAGCTGCTCTTTCGGAGGGGGCCGGGGGCTGCCCGGCCTCACCGCTCGCGGGACGGTGAGGCCGGGCCTGGACGTGGCAGTTACGCTCCTGATCGCGCCGAGGACTACTGTCCGGGCCGCCCGGTGGGCCGGCCACGCTCCGGCGAGCAGGCCGACCACCGCAGCGGCGAGCAGGCAGAGCCTGATCTGGACTGGTGGCACCACCACGGTGATGCCCTCCATCGCCCGTAGCATCGTCTGGACCGCAGCCGAGGCCGTGATGATCCCGAGCAGTACCCCGATCACGACGCCGATCAGCGCGATCAGCAGGGATTCCAGCCGGACCATCCGGCGGACGCCGAGTCGGTCCAGGCCGATCGCCCGCAGCATCCCGATCCCACGTGTGCGGCGCCGGTGCGGCGCCCGGCGCCGGCGGTCAGTCGGTCTTGATGCTCTCCAGGATGTCCAGCCCGGCTGCCCGGCGGGCCGGCCAAATCGCGGCGACCAGGCCGACCACACCGGCCAGGACGAGGAAGAGCAGCAGCTGCCCGTACGGGAGCACGGTGGTCATGCCCGCCATCCTGGACATCAACGTGCTGTTGATCGCCCAGGCGATGAAGCAGCCGAGCAGCAGGCCGATTCCCGCGCCGAAGAGCGAGATCACCACGGACTCCAGGTGGACCATCCGCTTGATGCCCCGGCGGTCCAGGCCGATCGCCCGCAGCATCCCGATCTCGCGCTTGCGCTCGAAGATCGACATGGCCAGCGTGTTGATCACGCCCAGGATCGCGACCAGCACGGACATCGCCAGCAGGCCGTACATCAGGTTCAGCACGAAGGTGATGGTCTGGCTGAAGCCGTCCCGGACGTCCTGCTTGGACTTGACCTCGATCACCGGGTTGGCGCCGGTGGCGTCCTTGAGCGCCTGCTTCAGCGAGTCGGTGGCACCGTCGGTGCCCTTGACCAGGATGTCCTTGGTCTGCGGATCGGGCTCGTGCTTGACGATCTCGCTGTTGGCCAGCACGACCGAGCCGAGCATGCCGCCCTTCTCGTAGACGCCGCCGACGGTGATCTGGCCGGTGGAGTCGTCCGGGTAGGTGACGGTCAGGGTGGAGCCGGCGGTGACGTTGTTCGTCTTGGCCACGTCCGTGTCGACCAGGATCTGGCCCTGGGCGAAGCCGGCGGTCGAGCCGCTGGTGAGCTTGACCGAGACCAGCTTGTCGAAGCTGTCCGCGTTCAGACCGTTGATCGTCTTGGTCGTGCCGTTCAGTTCCCAGCGGACGGTGGTGAGCGGCGAGGAGGCGGTCACACCGGCGGTCTTGGCGACCTCGGCCGGGACCTTCGGCGACAGGCTCATGTGGTTCGCGGTCGAGACCAGGTAGTCGGCCTTCATCGAGCTGGTGATGTCCCGGTCGAGGGCGTCGCCGAAGGAGGTGCCGACCACCGTCAGACCGCTGACCAGGGTCAGGCCGATGGTGACGGCGGCCGCGGTGGCCGCGGTGCGACGCGGGTTGCGCACCGCGTTCTGCCGGGCGAGCTTGCCGGGCGTGCCGGCCAGCTTGCCGAGGACCGGGCCGATCAGGGCGATCACCGGGCGGGAGAGCAGCGGCAGCAGGATGAAGACGCCGATCAGGGTCGGGAAGGCGCCCAGGGCGACCAGGATCCGGCCGGAGTCGTTGCCGGTGGAGGCGCCGGAACCGATCAGCGCCAGGCCGCCGGCCGCGAACAGCGAGCCGATCGTGTTGCGGACCACCAGGCTCTTCTGGCCGGCCGGCTGGTCGCCGCTGCTCATCGCGGCGACCGGGGCGATCCGGGAGGCGCGCATCGCGGGCAGCAGCGCCGACAGGACGGTGACGAGGACACCGGTCACCAGGGTGACCGCCACGGTCATCGGCTTGATCACCAGCGGGCTAGTGGGCAGTCCGTCGTTCAGCGAGTGGATCAGGGCCTGCATCCCGGCGCCGATCCCGACGCCGACCAGCAGGCCGGCCGCGGCCGAGACGGCCCCGATCAGCAGCGCCTCGATCAGCACCGACCGGGTGACCTGCTTGCGGCTGGCACCGATCGCCCGCAGCAGGGCGAGCTCCTTGGTGCGCTGGGCGACCAGCATGGTGTAGGTGTTGGCGATGAGGAACGTGCCGACGAAGAGCGAGACCCCGGCGAACGCGAGCAGCATGGTGCGCATGCTCTCCGTGAGGCCGGTGATCATCTTCTGCTCGTCCTCCTTGAGTTGCTGGCCAGTCTCGGCGTCGATCTGCTGACCGGCCGGGAGCTTCGACTGTGCCTGGGCGAGCAGGGCCGCCTCGGTGGTGCCGGGCTTGGCGGTGAGCACGACGCTGCTGTAGCGGCCCGGCTCCAGCAGGATCTGCTGGGCGGTGGCCCGGTCGAAGAGGGTGAGGGTGCCGCCGCTGTTGACCACCGGGTCGTCGGTGGTGAAGACGCCGGTGAGCTTCGCCTCGATCACCGGCCCGTTGGCGGCCACCCGGACGGTGTCGCCGACCCGGTAGCCCGCCTTGTCGGCGGTGCTGCGGTCGAGGGCGACCTCCTTGGCGTTCTTCGGGCCCTGGCCCTCGACCATCGGGTAGCGGGCGTCCTTGCCGTCCCGGCCCGGCGCGAAGTTGGCCCCCGTCGCGGACCATGCCTGGCCGATCAGGTTGCCGCTCCTGTCGGCGACGCCGGTGAACCCGCTGACCACGCCGCGGGCCGAGGCGGCCCCGGGGAGCGCGCCGAACTCCTGGACGGTGGCGTCGGTCAGGGTGGCCACGCTCTTCTCGCGGTTCTCCCGGGCGGAGGCTGAGGACCCGGCCGCCCGGTCGACGATCTGGACCGAAATATCGGAGTAGCTCTTGGAGTTGCTGTCCGTCATGGCCTTGCCGGAGGTGTCGGTGAAGACCAGGGTGGCGGCGACGAAGGCGGTGCCGAGCATGACGGCCAGCATCGTCATCAGCAGTCGGCCCTTGTGGGCCAGTACGTTGCGCAGTGCGGCGCGATACATGAGGTGTCCTGGGGGGGTGGGGGCGTGTGGTTTCGGGTGCTGGGCTGCGTGCTGTCGTGGTGTCAGCTGGTGCGGCCCTTGGCGTCGAAGCGGCGCATGCGGTCCAGGACGGTGTCGGCGGTGGGGTGGTGGAGTTCGTCGACGATGCGGCCGTCGG
>NZ_JBFBGS010000075.1:0-38291 GCF_040684795.1 Kitasatospora sp. NPDC089797
GCAGGGTGTCCAGCAGCATATCTGCCTTCACCTGCCCTTGGGGATCGTCGACCGTGAGGACGATGCCCGGACCAGTGGCTTTGACCGTACCGGCCTTCCGCCGTCCCCACCACCGGGTCGGCGGGGACCCTGGACTTACTAGGACGTCCAACTATATTCTCGAGGAGAGGTCCGCGGTGTCAGGGAAGCCGGTGTGAATCCGGCACGGTCCCGCCACTGTGACCGGGGAGTTCGTCCTCATGACGACGGCCACTGGCAGCCAGCCGGGAAGGCCAGGGGGCGGGCGTGGATCCGGGAGTCAGGATACCGGCCGCGGGTGTTCCGTGTTTTCCACGAGGATGGAGACGACACGCATGACTCCGGGCCGCTGTTCCCGCTCCGTTGCCGTGCTTCCGGCCGTCGGGGCCCATCGCCCCTGACTGTCCGTCAACCACCGCCCGCCGCACCGGCGTACGACCGTACGTCCGGCCCCGCGGCGACGGCGGCGGGCGCTCCATTCCTCCTCTCCCCACCCGCGCTGAGAGAAGGAACCGATGGTCCGAGAACTGACCCACTTCGTCGGCGGCAAGCGCGTCGCCGGGACGTCCGGCCGTTTCGGCGACGTCTTCGACCCCAACACCGGCCGGGTGCAGGCCCGGGTGCCGCTGGCCGACCGGGCCGAGGTCGAGGCGGTGATCGCCGACGCCGCCGGGGCCCAGCCCGAGTGGGCGGCCTGGAACCCGCAGAAGCGGGCCCGGGTGCTGCTGCGTTTCCTCCAACTGGTCGACCAGGAGAAGGAGGAGCTGGCCCGGCTGCTCTCCGCCGAGCACGGCAAGACCATCGCCGACGCCCACGGGGACCTCCAGCGCGGCCTGGAGGTCGTGGAGTTCGCCGCCGGGATCCCGCACCTGCTGAAGGGCGAGTTCTCCGACAACGCCGGCACCGGCATCGACGTCTACTCGATGCGCCAGCCGCTCGGCGTGGTCGCCGGCATCACGCCGTTCAACTTCCCGGCGATGATCCCGCTCTGGAAGGCCGCGCCCGCGCTGGCCTGCGGCAACGCCTTCGTCCTCAAGCCCTCCGAGCGCGACCCCTCGGTGCCGCTGCGCCTCGCCGAGCTGTTCCTGGAGGCGGGCCTGCCGCCGGGCGTGCTCAACGTGGTCAACGGCGGCAAGGAGGCCGTGGACACCCTGCTGGAGGACCCGCGGGTGCAGGCGGTCGGCTTCGTCGGCTCCACCCCGATCGCCCAGTACGTGTACGCGACCGCGGCCGCGCACGGCAAGCGGGCGCAGTGTTTCGGCGGCGCCAAGAACCACATGATCGTGATGCCGGACGCCGACCTCGACCAGGCGGCGGACGCCCTGATCGGCGCCGGGTACGGCTCCGCGGGGGAGCGCTGCATGGCGATCTCGGTGGCCGTGCCGGTGGGGGAGGAGACCGCGGACGCCCTGGTGGCCAAGCTGGTCGAGCGGATCCGCGCGCTGAAGGTGGGCCGCTCGGACGACCCGGCGGCCGACTTCGGCCCGCTGGTCGGCGCCGACGCGGTCGAGCGGGTCCGCGGCTACCTGGACATCGGCGTCCAGGAGGGTGCCGAACTGGTCGTGGACGGCCGGGACTTCCGGCTCGACGGGCACGAGGACGGCTACTTCCTCGGCGCCTCGCTGTTCGACCGGGTGACCCCCGGGATGCGGATCCACCGCGAGGAGATCTTCGGCCCGGTGCTCACCGTGGTCCGCGCCGCGGACTACGAGGAGGCGCTGCGGCTGCCCAGCGAGCACGAGTTCGGCAACGGCGTGGCCATCTACACCCGGGACGGCGACACCGCCCGGGACTTCGCCCGCCGGGTGAACACCGGCATGGTCGGGGTCAACGTGCCGATCCCGGTGCCGATCGCCTACCACACCTTCGGCGGCTGGAAGCGCTCCGCCTTCGGCGACCTCAACCAGCACGGGCCGGACTCGATCCGCTTCTACACCCGTACCCGCACCGTCACCTCCCGCTGGCCCTCCGGGGTCAAGGAGGGGGCCAGCTTCACCATGCCGACGATGGGGTGAACACCGTGCACGCAAGCGAACTGACGGAGGACCAGGCGGCGATCGCGGAGGCCGTGCAGGCCTTCGCCGCCGAACACCTGGCCCCGCACGCGGTGGAGTGGGACCAGGCCAAGCACTTCCCGGTGGACGTGCTGCGCAAGGCCGCCGACCTCGGCCTCGCCGGGGTGTACGTCCGCGAGGACGCCGGCGGCTCCGCGCTCTCCCGGCTGGACGGCGTGGTGGCCTTCGAGGCGCTGGCCGTCGGCTGCCCGTCCATCGCCGCCTACCTGTCGATCCACAACATGGTCGGCTGGATGATCGACCGCTACGGCAGTGAGGACCAGCGCCGGCGCTGGCTGCCCGCGCTCTGCACCGCCGAGCACCTGGGCAGCTACTGCCTGACCGAGCCCGGCGCCGGTTCCGACGCCGCCGCGATCGTCACCCGGGCCGTCCGGGACGGCGACCACTGGGTGCTGGACGGCGTCAAGCAGTTCATCTCGGGCGCGGGCGCGGCCCAGGTGTACGTGGTGATGGCGCGCACCGGCGGCTCGGGCCCGGACGGGGTCTCCGCCTTCGTGGTGGAACGGGACGACCCGGGGCTCTCCTTCGGCCCGAACGAGAAGAAGATGGGCTGGAACGCCCAACCGACCCGGCAGGTGGTGCTGGACGGCGTCCGGCTGCCCGCCGACCGGCTGCTCGGCGGCGAGGGCGCGGGCTTCCGGATCGCCATGGCCGGCCTCAACGGCGGCCGGCTCGGCATCGCCGCCTGCTCGCTCGGCGGTGCCCAGGACGCCCTGGACCGGACGACGGCCTACCTCGCCGAGCGCGAGGCGTTCGGCGCGCGGCTGCTGCACGCCCAGGCGCTGCAGTTCCGGCTGGCCGACATGGCCACCGAGCTGGAGGCCGCCCGGGCCCTGGTCTGGCGGGCCGCCGCCGCCCTGGACCGGGGCGACCGACGGGCCCCGCAGCTGTGCGCGATGGCCAAGCGGCACGCCACCGACACCGGCTTCGCGGTCGCCAACGAGGCGCTCCAACTCCACGGCGGCTACGGCTACCTGGCGGAGTACGGCATCGAGAAGATCGTCCGCGACCTGCGGGTGCACCAGATCCTGGAAGGGACCAACGAGATCATGCGCGTCATCGTGGCCCGCGGCCTGATCGGGGCCGCGTGATGACCGGGAACGACCCCGCGGAGGTCCTGGTCCAGCGGGAGGGCCGGGCCGGCCTGATCGTGCTCAACCGCCCCGCCGCCCTGAACGCCCTCACCCACGGCATGGTGCGGCTGATCGCGGACGCCCTGGACGCCTGGGAGCAGGACGACCGGGTCGGGACGGTGGTCGTCACCGGGGCGGGCGACCGCGCCTTCTGCGCGGGCGGCGACATCGTGGCCATCCACCGCGCCGCCACCGGCGGGGACCCGGCCGCCGTCGAGGAGTTCTGGCGCGACGAGTACCGGCTGAACGCCCGGATCGCCCGCTACCCCAAGCCCTACGTCGCCGTGATGAGCGGCATCGTGATGGGCGGCGGGGTCGGCGTCTCGGCCCACGGCAGCGTCCGGGTCGTCACCGGGACCACCCGGATCGCCATGCCGGAGGCGGGCATCGGCTTCGTCCCCGACGTCGGCGGCACCTACCTGCTCGCCCTCGCCCCGGGCGAGCTCGGCACCCATCTCGCCCTCACCGCCGGCTCGGTGGGCGCCGCCGACGCCCTGCTCTGCGGGCTCGCCGACCACTTCGTGCCCGCCGAACGCCTGCCGGCCCTGCTCGACGACCTGGCCGAAGGGCCCGTGCACGACGCCCTGGCACGCCACGTCGCGCCCGCGCCGCCCGGTCTGCTGGACGCCCAGCGCCCCTGGATCGACGCCTGCTACGCGGCCGACACGGTCGAGGAGATCCTCGAACGGCTGCGGGCCTGCGACGAACCGGAGGCGAAGCGGGCCGCCGACCGGATCACCGCCAACTCCCCGAGCGCGGTCAAGGCCGCCCTGGCCGCGCTGCGCCGGGCCCGGGCCCTGGGCCCGCTGGAGGCGGTGCTCGACCAGGAGTACCGGAGCTCCTGCGCGGCCCTGGCCACCGCGGACCTCGCGGAGGGCATCCGGGCCCAGGTGATCGACAAGGACCGCACCCCGAGGTGGCGCCCGGCCACCCTGGGCGAGGTCGGAGCCGCCACCGTGGACCGCTACTTCGCCCCGCTCGGCGAGCGCGAACTCGGGCTCGCCGCCCCGACCCCCCTGGAGCGCTGGTGACCCTCGACATCGGATTCGTCGGACTCGGCAACATGGGCGGCCCGATGGCCGCCAACCTCGTCGCGGCCGGGCACCGGGTGGCCGGCTACGACCTGGTGCCGGCGGCGCTGCGGCAGGCGGCGGAGGCGGGCGTCCGCCCGGCGGAGTCCGCCGCCGACGCCGTCCGCGCGGCGGACGTGGTGATCACCATGCTCCCCGCGGGCCGGCACGTGCTGGCCGCCTACGCGGAGCTGCTGGCCGCGGCCCGCCCGGACACGCTCTTCGTCGACTGCTCCACCATCGACGTCACGGACGCCCGGACGGCCCACGAACTGGCCCGGGCGGCCGGCCACCGCGCGGTGGACGCGCCGGTCTCCGGCGGGGTGGTCGGCGCCACCGCCGGGACCCTCACCTTCATGGTCGGCGCGACCGAGCCGGACTTCGCGGGCGTGCGGCCGGTCCTGGAGGCGATGGGCCGCAAGGTGGTGCACTGCGGCGCGGCCGGCGCCGGGCAGGCCGCGAAGATCTGCAACAACATGATCCTCGGCGTCTCGATGATCGCGGTCAGCGAGGCCTTCGTCCTCGGCGAGAGCCTCGGCCTCAGCCACCAGGCGCTGTTCGACGTCGCCTCCACCGCCTCCGGCCAGTGCTGGGCGCTCACCAGCAACTGTCCCGTCCCCGGCCCGGTGCCGGCCAGCCCGGCCAACCGGGACTACGCGGCGGGGTTCGCCGCCGCCCTGATGGCCAAGGACCTCGGGCTGGCCGCCGGGGCCGCCGAGGCGGCCGGCCTGCCCACCGAACTCGGCCGCCGGGCCGCGCAGTTGTACGCCGACTTCGCCGCTGCCGACGGCGCCGGCCTGGACTTCTCGGCGATCATCACCACCCTCAAGGAGAGCCGCGCGTGAGCGCCTACGAGACGATCCGGGTCGAGCGCAAGGGCCGGGTCGGGCTGATCACCCTCGACCGGCCGAAGGCGCTGAACGCCCTGAACACCCGGCTGATGACCGAAGTCGTCGAGGCGGCGACGGAGTTCGACCGGGACCGGGAGATCGGCTGCCTGCTGGTCACCGGGTCGGAGAAGGCCTTCGCGGCCGGCGCCGACATCAAGGAGATGCAGTCCCTGGAGTTCGTCGACGCCTACCTGGGCGACTGGTTCGGCGCCTGGGACCGCTTCGGCGCGCTGCGCACGCCGGTGGTCGCCGCGGTCGCGGGCTACGCGCTGGGCGGGGGCTGCGAGTTGGCGATGATGTGCGACATCCTGCTGGCGGCGGACACCGCGAAGTTCGGGCAGCCGGAGATCAAGCTCGGGGTGATCCCGGGCATCGGCGGCTCGCAGCGGCTGACCCGGGCGATTGGTAAGGCGAAGGCCATGGACCTCTGCCTGACCGGCCGGATGATGGGCGCCGAGGAGGCCGAGCGGGCGGGCCTGGTCTCCCGGATCGTCCCGGCCGACCAGCTGCTCACCGAGGCGCTGGCCACCGCCGAGACCGTCGCGGCGATGTCCGCCCCGGCGGCCGTCATGCTCAAGGAGAGCGTCGCGCGGGCGTTCGAGACCACGCTCGCCGAGGGCGTCCGCTTCGAACGCCGGCTGTTCCACTCGGTGTTCGCCACGGCGGACCAGAAGGAGGGCATGGCGGCCTTCGCCGAGAAGCGGACGGCGACGTTCGAGCACCGCTGAGGCCCACCGCCGGCACCGGCGACCGGCACCGATCCGACCCGGCACGTCACGGCGTGCCGGGTCGGTGGCGGTTCCGGGATGACCGCGGGTGCTGGCGGGTCCCTGACATTCACGGACTGTTCGTCCGTCACCGTCCCTGCCCGGAACCTCCGGTGGGAAGGCCACCAGCGATCCGGTGCGGTGGCATCCGGCACGCGCACCGGCGCGACGGAGAGGGTGGGACTGATGTCCGGAATGACCCGACGGAGGCTGCTCGGATCGGCGGCCGGCGTGCTGGGAGGGGCGGCGGCGACGAGCCTGCTGCCCGCGAGCGTCCAGCGGGCGGTGGCGGCCGGGGTGCCGAGGACCGGTTCGCTGCGGGACGTCGAGCACGTGGTGCTGCTGATGCAGGAGAATCGTTCCTTCGACCACTACTTCGGCACGTTGTCCGGGGTCCGCGGCTTCGCCGACCCGGACGCGCTGCAACTGGAGAACGGGCGCTCGGTGTTCTACCAGCCCGACAGCGTCAACCCGGACGGCTACCTGCTGCCGTTCCACCTGGACACCAGCAGCACCAGCGCGCAGGCGATCCCGTCCACCAGCCACGCCTGGGCGGTGCAGCACCAGGCCTGGAACGGCGGGAGGATGGACCAGTGGCTGCCCGCGCACCGGGCCGCCGACGGGGTCAACGGCCCGTACGTGATGGGGTACTACACCCGGGACGACATACCCTTCCAGTTCGCCCTCGCCGACGCCTTCACCATCTGCGACAACTACTTCTGCTCGGTCCAGGGGCCGACCTGGCCCAACCGGCTGTACTGGATGACCGGTTCGATCGGCGCCGACGGCGGTCAGGGCGGCCCGATCATCCAGAACTCGGCGCCCCGGCCGCTGACCTGGAAGACCTACGCCGAACAGCTGGAGGCGGCCGGCGTCAGCTGGCAGGTGTACCAGGAGGCCGACAACTACGGCACCAACATGCTCTCGCTCTTCGAGAGCTTCCAGCAGGCCGCGCCCGGCAGTGCGCTGCACCGCCGGGGCATGACCACCCGCCCGGCCGGCACCTTCGAGGAGGACGCGCGCAACGACCGGCTGCCCGCCGTCTCCTGGATCCTGCCGACCAGCTACCAGTCCGAGCACCCGGACTACCTGCCCGCCGCCGGCGCCGACTACGTGGCCGCCAAGATCGAGGCGGTCGCGTCGAACCCCAAGGTGTGGGCCAAGACGGTGTTCATCCTCAACTACGACGAGAACGACGGCCTGTTCGACCACGTGCCGCCGCCGGTGCCCCCGGCCGGGACCCCGGGCGAGTTCGTCGACGGGCTGCCAATCGGCGGCGGCTTCCGGGTGCCGTGCCTGATCGTCTCGCCCTGGACGGTGGGCGGCTGGGTCGCGGGCGAGGCCTTCGACCACACCTCGGTGCTGCGGTTCCTGGAGCGGTTCACCGGAGTCCGGTCGGCGACCATCACGGACTGGCGCCGCCGCACCTTCGGCGACCTGACCTCGGCCTTCCAGTTCGACGCCGGCCGGCACCGGGCCCCGGCGCTGCCGCCGACCGCGGACCAGCTCGACCTGGCCCGGTACGAGGTGGCGAACTACCCGGCGCCCGACATCTCCGGCACCGGGCAGCAGTTGCCCGACCAGGAGCCCGGCAGCCGGCCGCACCTGCCGCGGTAGCGGTCGCCCACCGGCCGGACGCCCCCCTCGTGGGCGTCCGGGCCGCCCGGTGACCGGCCCGGACCGGGCGCGCGGTAGCGTGCCCGGTCGAGGGAGGTCGGTCGTGGACGGATGGCAGGGCGGCCCGGTCCGGGTGGGCCGGGCCGCGCGGGTCGAGGACGGCGCCTGCCGCCACCTGCTGGTGTGGCGGGCCGGGCCGGGCTGGCGGATGGTCAGCAGCGCGGTGCTCGGCGGCGGGCTCGGCGAGCGGGCCTGGGTGCTCAACGCCCAGGTCCGGCCGGGCTACGCGCGGATGGACCCGGCCGAGCACCTGGCCGAGCTGGCCGCCGCCGAGGGGCTGACCGGCCCGGGCGTCGGCCTGATGACCGCCGCCGAGGTGGACGACTGCACCCGGGCCGAGGACGGGGGCGTGACCGCCGTGGTGACCAGTGGGATCGGCGTCCCGGTCTGGGCGGCCGACCCCGCCGCCCGGCCCGCCGACCACCGCCCCGGCACGATCAACATCCTGGCGGTGGTGCCGGCCCCGGTCGCCGACGCCGGACTGGTCAACCTGCTGGCGACCGCCACCGAGGCCAAGGTCCAGGCACTGCTGGACGCCGGGTACGACTGCTCCGGCACCCCCTCCGACGCGGTCTGCGTGGCCGTCCGCAGCGACGGCGGCGCGCCGGACCCGTTCGGCGGCCCGCGTTCGCTCTGGGGCGCCCGGCTGGCCCGGGCGGTGTACCGGGCGGTGCGCGCCGGCGCCGAACACGACCGCGCGCGCCGCGCCCTGGGAGCGCCGCTCCCGCACCCGGCGCCGGGCCCGTCCTGCCCGCTTCCGGACGTGCCGGCCCGCCGGTCGCCGGTGACGTCGGCGCGCGGCGGCTGAGCCCGCCGGCGGCCCCCGCCCGGCGGACCGGCGGGCGCACCGGGGCGAAACGCTGCACAAGCGGCGCGACTGGGCCCGGGGGTGCGAAACGCCGCACCGTGGGGGCGTGACGTCGCCAACGAGGCCCGAGGCCACCCCCGGACGCGTCGACCGGTCGGAGCCGGACACCGGAGGCCCGGCGCCGCTGGGGCGGCGCTCGGCCCGCGGCGACGAGGCGTCGTTCGAGGCGCCGTACCGCGTGCTTCCCGGGCCGGTGCGCGACGCCGCGCCGCGCGTCCCGCGCAGCTCCGGGCACGCCGGGGGGATCACCCGGGAGGTCCTCCTGGAGGCGTGGCGGACGCCCGCCGCCGACCGGGCCCACCGGTCGGTCCGGGGCTGAGCGGCGGACCGTCCCGCCCGGCCCGTCGGGTCAGGACGTCGACACCGGAACCCCCGGATCCGCGAAAACGGACCAAGCCGGGGCGCCGCCGGCTCCGAACACCCTGTGCAACGACGATGCGGGCCGCGGCGCGGCCCGCCGGGAGGGGCCTTCGTGACCACGTTCGACACCGTCTCCAGCAGTCCCGCCACCGACCCGGGCGGCGGCGGCGGGCGGCCGCGCCGGGTCGCGGTGGTGGGCTCCGGCGTCGCCGGGCTCACCGCGGCCCACGAGCTGACCCGGGCCGGGGTGGAGACCGAGCTGTTCGAGGCCGACGGGCGGCTCGGCGGCCACGCCCACACCCAGGACGTCACCGGCCCGGACGGTCGGTCGGTGGGCCTGGACACCGGCTTCCTGGTCCACAACGAGCGGACCTACCCGCACCTGGTGCGGCTCTTCGCCGAGCTCGGCATCCGCACCCGGGACAGCGAGATGAGCATGTCCGTGCGGTGCGAGGGCTGCGGGCTCGAGTACGCCGGGGCCCGCGGCCCGTCGGGGCTCTTCGCCCGGCCCGACGCCCTGGTCCGCGGCCGGTACCTGCGGATGCTCGCCGAGGTGCCCCGGTTCCACCGGCTGGCCCGCCGGCTGCTCGCCGAACCCGCGGCGGGGGACCCGAGCCTGCGGGAGTTCCTCGCCGCCGAGGGCTTCTCGCCCTACTTCGTGAGCCACTTCATGACGCCGGTGGTCTCCGCCGTCTGGTCCTGCGCCCCCGACCTGGCGGGCGACTACCCGGCCCGCTACCTGTTCGCCTTCCTGGAGAACCACGGCATGCTCGCGGTGACCGGCTCGCCGACCTGGCGCACCGTCGTCGGCGGCTCGCGCACCTACGTCGAGAAGATCGCCGGGCGGCTGGCCGCCGTCCACCGGTCCGCCCCCGTCCGGGCGGTGCGCCGCCACCCGGACGGGGTCACCGTGATCACCGCGGACGGGCGTCGCACCTGGGCCGACGCGGTGGTCATCGCCACCCACGCCGACCAGGCCCTGAACCTGCTGGTCGACCCGACCGACGCCGAGCTGCAGGTCCTCGGGGCCTTCGGCTACTCCCGCAACCCGACGGTGCTGCACCGGGACCCGTCCGCGCTGCCCACCGCGCACCGGGCCCGCGGCTCGTGGAACTACCGGATGCCGGACTGCACCGCGCCCTCCGACCGGGTGCGGGTCAGCTACCACCTCAACCGGCTGCTGGGGCTGGACACCGCCGAGGACTACCTGGTCACCCTCAACGAGGACCGGCAGCACCCCGTCCCCGAGGAACTGGTGGTCTCCCGGACGGTCTACGAGCACCCGGTGTACACCGCGCGCACGGTCGCCGCCCAGGCCCGGCTGCCCGAACTCAGCACCGGCCGCACGGCGTTCGCCGGCGCCTACCACGGGTGGGGGTTCCACGAGGACGGCTGCCGCTCCGGCGTCGAGGCGGCGCGCTCCCTGCTGGGGGTGAGCGTGCCGTGACGGCGCTGCCCGGGCCGTGGGGCGCGGTCCTCTACGACACCGTCACCACCCATGTGCGCACCGCGCCCCGCCGACGGACGTTCCGGCACCGGGGCTACCTGTGGCTGGTGGACCCGGACCGCCCGCCGGCCCTGCCGCGGCCGCTGCGGCCCCTGGCCCGCTTCCTGCCGCGCGACCACGGACTCGGCCGGCCCGGTGCGGAACTGACGATCCGTCAGGAACTGGACCGCTACCTCGCCGGCCACGGCGTCCGGCTCGGCGACGGACAGGTGCTGATGCTCACCCAGGCCCGCTCGCTCGGGTACGTGTTCAACCCGCTCACCGTGTACTGGTGCCGGGACGGCGCGGGCCGCCCGCTCTGCACCGTCGCAGAGGTCCACAACACCTACGGGGACCGGCACCGCTACCTGCTGTTCCCCGACGCCGACGGCCGCGCCGAAACCCCCAAGGACTTCCCCGTCTCGCCGTTCTTCCCCGTCGACGGCCGCTACCGGATGGTGCTCCCCGAGCCGCACGGCCGCCTCCGGCTGACGGTCCACCTGGACCGCCCCGGCGGCCGCGCCTTCACCGCCACCGTCCGCGGCACCGGACGGCCCGCCGGCCCTGCGGCCCTGCTGCGCACCGCGCTCGCCCACCCCTTCGCCACCTGGGCCGTCAGCCTGCACATCCGCTACCGGGGCATCCGGCTGTGGCTCGGCGGACTGCCCGTCCACCCCCGCCCGGGCGCCGCCCCGGGCCGGACCGTCCCGACGTCCGTGCCACCCACGACGGACCTGCCACCCACCACAGAGGTGCCCACCCCATGACCACCACGCATCCCCCGACACACCCGGCGCCGGCCGTCGACCCCGGGCGCTGGCCCGACGTCGCCCGGGTGCCGGACGTGCCGCTGCGCGCGGCCGTCGCGGCCCGGCTGCTGCGCCGGGTGGCGGCGCGCCGCGGCCTGCGGGTCGAACTCCCCGGCGGCGGCACCCTGCACCCGGCCCCGCCCGGCGCCCCCGTGCTGCGGCTGCGCCGCCCGCAGGCGTTCCTGCACCGGGTCGGCGAGGGCGGGCTGATCGGCTTCGGCGAGTCCTACCAGGCAGGCGACTGGGACAGCCCCGACCTGGTCGCCCTCCTCACCGAACTCGCCACCGCACCGGAGACGTTGGTGCCGCCCGGCGCACAACGGCTGCGCCGGCTCTACGTCCGGCGCCCGCCGGCGGCGGAGCTGTCCACCGCCGCGAACGCGCGGCGGAACATCCACCGGCACTACGACCTGTCCAACGAGCTGTTCGCCCTGTTCCTCGACCCGACGATGACCTACTCCGCGGCCCTCTTCCCGACCGGCCCCCGCCAGGAACCGCTGGCCGGCTGGGAGGGCCTGCCCGCCGCCCAGCACCACAAGATCGACCGGCTGCTCGACCTGGCCCGGGTCGGCCCCGGCAGCCGGCTGCTGGAGATCGGCACCGGCTGGGGCGAACTCGCCCTGCGCGCCGCCGCCCGCGGCGCGAGCGTCGTCAGCCTGACCCTCTCTGAGGAGCAACTCGCCCTCGCCCGGCGCCGGATCGCCGACGCCGGGCTCGCCGACCGGGCGGAGGTCAGGCTGTGCGACTACCGCTCCGCCGAAGGCCGGTACGACGCCGTGGTCAGCGTCGAGATGATCGAGGCGGTCGGACGGCCCTTCTGGCCCGACTACTTCGCCACCCTGGACCGCGTCCTGGCCCCGGGCGGCCGGGCCGCCCTCCAGGCCATCACCATGCCGCACGAGCGGATGCTGGCGAGCAGCCGCACCTACACCTGGATCCTGAAGTACATCTTCCCCGGCGGCCTGATCCCCTCGCTGCGGGCGATCGACGAGACCGCGGCCCGCCACACCCGGCTGCGGGTGACCCGTGCCGACGCCTTCGGGCCGCACTACGCCGAGACCCTGCGGCTGTGGCGCGAGCGCTTCACCGCACACGCCCCGCAGGTCGCCGCGCTCGGCTTCGACGAGGTCTTCCGACGCACCTGGGAGCTCTACCTCGCCTACTCCGAGGCCGGCTTCCGCACCGGCTACCTGGACGTCCAGCAGGTGCTGCTGACCCGCGAGGAGGCGGTGGCGTGAACACCGCCGCCTTCGCCCAGGGCCTCCCGGTCACCGCCGCGGTCGCGCTGGCCGTGCTGCTCGCCGCGTTCGCCGTCGGGGTGCGCACCGGGCACCACCGCGGGGTGGACGTCGCCTGGGGGCTCGCGTTCACCGCCGTCGCGGTGGCCGGTCAGGCACTCTCGGCCGGCCACGGCGACCCCGGGCGCCGGCTGCTGGCCACGCTGCTGGTCACCGTCTGGGGCCTGCGGCTGTCCGGGCACATCTGGTGGCGCGGCCGGGGCGCGCCCGAGGACCCGCGGTACGCCCGGATGCTCTCCCGCGCCCCCGAGGGTCCGGCCCGCACCCGGTACGCGCTGCGGAAGGTCTACCTGCTCCAGGCCGCCCTGGTCTGGTTCGTCTCGCTGCCCGTCCAGGCCGCCCAGTACGTGCCGCGGCCGCCCGGCGCGCTCGCCTGGGCGGGCGCCGCGCTGTGGGCCGTCGGGCTGTTCTTCGAGGCGGTGGGGGACGGTCAGCTCGCCCGGTTCAAGGCCGACCCGGCCAACCGGGGCCGGGTGATGGACCGCGGTCTGTGGCGCTACACCCGGCACCCGAACTACTTCGGCGACGCCTGCGTCTGGTGGGGGCTGTTCCTGCTGGCCGCCGACACCCCGCTGGGCTGGGCGTTCGTCGGCAGCCCGCTGCTGATGACCTGGCTGCTCGCCTTCGGCAGCGGAAAGCCGCTGCTGGAACGGGCGTTGGGCGCCGATCGGCCCGGCTGGGCCGAGTACGCCGCCCGTACCAGCGGGTTCCTGCCGCTGCCGCCGCGCTCCCCGGCGGGCCGGAAGGGCCGCGGCTGACGTCCCCGGCCCGGCCCGCCACGCGTCCGGTCGTGCCGGGCCGGGCGGGTGGTGGTGCTCCGGCCGGCGGGGGCGGGCCGGAACACCACCGGCTCTCAGGTGAACGCCAGCAGCATGACCGGTGCGCCGCTGGGCTTCGCCGAGCCCCCGGCGGGCTCCACCGTCACGCCGACGCCCTTCGCCCCGCGCAGCGGCCCGGACAGCAGCAGCGCGCCCTCCCCGGAGGGGAGCAGCCCGGCGGGCCGCATCGTCCCGGCGTCGTCGAACCACAGCTCGTAGGTGGTGCCGGCGGCCGGCACCGGCATGCCGGAGGCGAGGAACGCGGCCCGGCCGCGCTCCTGCGACCACACCACCGTGCCCACCCCGGACCCGCCGGTGGCCGACCCGGTGACGGTGCGGGCGTCGGGGGCCGTCAGCAGAGCGGTGAGCCGGTCCGACTCCTGCTGGACGGCGGCGGCGCGGTCGCGCGCCCGCTCCGCCTGCCCGTGCTGCTGCACCGCCAGGGCTCCGGCGCCGGTCGCGACGGCCAGGCAGGCGGCGAGCGCGAACTTCGTCCAGGCGCCCGCGCGTCGGCCGGGGCGGGCCGATCCGGGCCCGGCGGCGGTGCGCGGGGCCTCTTGCCGCACCCCGGGCAGCGCGGCCATCACCCGGACCTTGAGGGCCTCGGGCGGGACGACGGCCCCGGCGCTGCCGAGCCGCGCCAGGGTCGCGGCGAACCCGGCCACCTCCTGGGCGCAGGCCGGGCAGTCGGCCAGGTGGAGCTCGAACGCGGCGCTCTCCTCGGGATCGAGGGCGTGGGCGGCGTAGGCACCGGTCAGGGTGTGCGGGTCGACGGCGCTCATGCGCCCACCCCCAGGCAGTCGCGCAGGCGGATCAGGGCGTCGCGCATCCGGGTCTTGACCGTGCCCAGCGGGGTGCCGAGGACCTCGGCGACCTGCGGGTAGGTGTAGCCGCGGTAGTAGGCGAGGGTCAGCGACTCCCGCTGGAGCTCGGTGAGCGACTTCAGGCAGCGCCGGACCTGCTCGCGCTCCAGCCGGCCCTCGACCTGTTCGGCGACCTCGTCGAAGACCGGGGTGTGGGAGGCGGCGGCCGAGCGCCGGTCGCGGTCGGCGGCGGCCTGCGCGGACCGGACCCGGTCCACCGCCCGGCGGTGGGCGATGGTCAGCACCCACGGCATTACCTCGCCGCGGTCGGCCCGGTAGCGGGCGGCGGTGCGCCACACCTCCAACAGCACCTCCTGCGCCACCTCCTCGGACTGCGCGGGGTCCCGCAGGACCTGCCGCACCAGCCCCAGCACCGGGCCGGAGACCGTGTCGTACAGCCGGGAGAACGCGTCCTGGTCCCCGCGGGCGACGCGGGCGAGGAGATCGGGCAGGTCCGGTCCCGGCCGCCCGGGGCCGGAGAGGTGGACGGCGGCACTCATCCGGCCGCCCGTTCGGGGTCGGCGGGCGCAGGGCCCGGTCGGCGGACGGCGGGCATGGAGGGCCTCCCCAGGGTCGCGGCGGGGGCGGCGGAAGGCCCCGGCCGCTCGGACAGTACGGAACTCACGCGGGGTCTTCGGAGCGGGGCGGCGCCCGGATTGGTCGCCCCGGGCACCGGTCCGCGGGCCGGTCCGGGTGCCCGGTCCCGTGCGGTTGCCGGGCCGTGACCGCCGTCCGTGCCGCCGTCCGCGGTGCTGCCGGGCCGCCGCCCGGCCGGGTGCCGCCCCGGCGGGTTCACTCCTCCGGGTGATCCGCGGATCCGCACCCGCCGGACGCCGGCGTCCGACCGGGCCCTGACCCGGTGCGGCGACCGGATCGCGGAATCACCGGCGCGGCCGGGGGCGGCTGTCGTAGCGTGCCGGGCCATGGACCACGACTACGCCACCCGCTTCGCCCGGGACTGGGCCGCCGCCTGGAACGCCCACGACCTGGAGCGCATCCTCGCCCACTTCACCGAGGACGTCGTCTTCGCCTCGCCCCGGATCGTCGAGCTGATCGGCGACCCGTCCGGCGAGGTGCGCGGCAAGGAGGCGCTGCGGGTCTACTGGGCGAAGGGACTGAAGCACCTGCCCGACCTGCACTTCACCGTGGAGGACGTCCGGGCCTCGGTCGACACGGTCGTCGTCAACTACCGCAACGAGCGCGGCCGGGCGGTCGCCGAGGTGCTCACCTTCCGCGACGGGCTGGTCTGCCGCGGCCTCGGCGCGTACGGGCCGTGACCCCGGGGGGCACGGCCCGTACGGCCGGTGGCGTCAGCTGCCGTAGCGCAGCGAGACGGTGTCGCCGAGGTTGACCGTGGCGGTGCGGTCGGCGGTGATCGACGCGCCGCCGTCGATCGACAGCAGCCAGCTCGAACCGCCCGCGTTGGCAACGCCGTTGAGCGAGGTGATCGGTCCGGCGACGCCGCTGGCCGGGGTGACGGCGGTGACGCAGCCGGCCGGGCTGGCGGTGGCGGCCGCGTCCAGCACGTCGCCGAGGGTCGCCGTGGTGCCGCTCGGGGTGATGGTGACCGCGCAGGGGCGCGGGTTGCCGGTGCCGTCGTCGACGATCAGGGCGAGCCGGGCGGCGGTGCCCGGGGTGAAGCCGGAGGTGGCCACGAACTGGGGCTCACCGGCCGTGACCGGGGTCGGCGGGGTGGCGGTGAAGCCGCCGCCGGCCACGGCGCGCAGGCCGTCGACCGAGGCGTAGGCGCTGGGCGAGGTGTCGGTGGGCTGGTAGCGGAAGCCGCCGCCGGGGTTGAACTGCTGGGCGATCAGGAAGTCCACCGGGGTCTTCCTGAACGGGGCGGGCGAGGTGAAGTCCGCCCCCTGGGGGTCGAATCCGCAGGCGGTGAGGCCGGAGACGGCCCAGCCGTTGGAGTCGGTGTTCACCCCGTACATCGCGTTGAACGCGCCGGTGGAGCCCATCTTGGCCTTGAGGAAGCCCTTCGCGGCGAGGACGGCGCTGTCGGTGTTGGGCACCCCGCCCACGCACAGCGAGGCCATCGCCGCGCCGGTCATGTCGACGTCGCTGGGCTGGCCGAGCGCGGTCGGGTTGCCCGCGGCCTTGCTGTAGTTCCAGCCGCCGTCGGTGTGCTGGTTGGCGCGCACGACGGCGGTGGAGGCGTCCAGCAGCGGCCGGGGCACCCGCTGGGCGCCGGCCTGGGTGCGGGCGCCGCCGAGGGCGAGCAGGGCGAAGACGGTGCCGTTGAAGTTGGCGGAGGGGCCGAAGTAGCCGGGCTCGGCGGTCTGCCAGTACGCGACGGCGTCGGCGATCAGGTTGCGGCCGGGGCCGACCCGGGCCGGGTCTATGCCCGCGGCGTAGGAGTTGAGGATGCCGCGCTCGTAGTCGGTGACCACCGGGCTGGCGTTGGGCCAGGTCGGGGCGGCCAGCTGGTTGCGGTAGACCAGGCGGGCGTTCTTGGTGGCGTCCCCGCCGGGGGTGACGTCGGCGGCGGCGGTGCCGGCGGCGGCGAGGGCGCTGAACGCCCACTCGTTGGACAGGCCGCTGCCCGCGTAGCCGCCGTCCGCGCCCTGGAGGGAGCGCAGGTAGGCGACGCCGTTGGTGACGGAGGTGGTGATCTGGGCCGGGCTCGCGGTGGCCTGGGCCGGGACGGCGCCGGCGAGCGCGGTGCCGGCGGCGGCCAGGGCGGCCACGGCGGTGGCGAGGCCGCGGTGGAGGGTGCGGGTCATGGAAGGGCTCCTGGGGGGTGAGGGGCCCCGACCGTGCCCGTGCGTCGGCGGCGGGGGTGCCGTCGGCGCGAGGGCGGCCGACGCCCGGATCGCGTGGACGGACTTCCGCGGAACAGTGCGGCCGCCGGGCATCCGGGCTCGCGGGTCGACAGCGCCGCCCCGCACACCGTTGCGCGTCAGCCCCGGATTTGCACCGGGTTCCCCCGCTCGGCCGAGCCGGGACCTTACCGCATCGAGTTCGAACGAGCCGTGATGCAGACGATATGACGAAACGTTGACCCCGGTCGGGCGGCCGTGGTCTGATGAAGCGTTTTTCCTCCAGGGGAGTCAGGGGAAGCCGGTTCGAATCCGGCGCTGTCCCGCAACCGTGTGCCCGGCCCGACGAGTTCTGCGAACCCGTCCCGGCGGGCGAGCCGGAATGCCTGCGCCGTGGAGCACGCACGAGCGTCGTCGAGGACTGCGACGCGGTACGGCACAACCCTGCCCGGGGGAGCCCTGCTGCGCCCCCGTGTCCCCGTCCGGCGCCGCAGTCACAGGGGAGTTCGTTCCGTGCCGGTCCACAGACACCGTCCCACCGCGTGGCGGCGGGGAGCCGCCGTCCCGGCGGCCGCCGCCGCGCTCGCGCTCACCGCGGGCAGCCTGGTCCTGACGGCACTGCCCGGCACCCCCGCCCACGCGGACCCGCTGGACCAGTGCACGGCGACCTCCGGAGCCGTCGTCGCGGTCGACTTCGGCCCCTTCGGCGGCGGCGTGGTGCGCGGCTGCGACGCCCACCCCACCACCGGGATGAACCTGCTGCACACCGCCGGGTTCAGCACCACCGGCACCGTGCACGACGGCCCTGCCTTCATCTGCCGGCTCGGCAACCCGGCCTTCCGCGACGGCACCCAGTACCCCACCCCGGACAAGGAGGCCTGCGTCAACACCCCGCAGGCGACCGGCTACTGGTCGTACTGGATCGCCCCGGTCGGGCAGGACCACTGGTCGTACGCCACGCTCGGCGCGATGTCGCAGCGGCCCGCGCCCGGCGAGGTCGAGGCCTGGGTCTACGGCGGCACCGACGTCGGCGGCACCTCCGGGTCCCCGACCTTCACCCCGGACTCGGTCCGGGCCAAGGGCGGAACGGGCGGCTCGCCGTCGCCGACCTCCTCGCCGTCGCCGACCTCCTCGCCCTCGCCGACCTCCTCGCCGTCGCCGAGTGCGACTCCTACTCCGACACCCACGCAGACGCCGAAGCCCCCCAAGGCCGACCTGCCCGCCGCCGCCCGCTGGCTGGTCGCCCAGCTGACCGGCGGCGACCACGTGGCCGACGCCACGGGGAAGACGCCGGACTACGACGCCACCACGGACACCGCCTTCACCCTCGCGGCGGCCGGCGGGCAGGACGACACCCTGCGCAAGGTCGTCGCCTACCTGGCCGCCCACACCGACCAGTTCGCCTTCCCGGGCGGCCCGAAGGCGGCGCCCGTCCCGCGCGCCGTCGCCCAGCTCGCCCTGGTCGCCGAGGTGACCGGCGGCGACCCGCGCGCCTTCGGCGGCCACGACTTGGTCGCCGCGCTCACCGACCACGTCTGCACCGCCCAGGGCAAGCTCGGCGCCTGCACCGCCGCCGGGGACTTCGAGGGCGTCACCTACCCCGTCAACCAGGCCCTCGCCCTGCTCGCCCTGGCCCGGGCCGGCGCCGCCCTGCCGCCGACCGCCGTCGCCCGGCTGACCTCCGCCCAGTGCGCCGACGGCGGCGTCTCCGCCGTGATGATCGCCCCCGGCGACCACTGCGAGGGCGACCCGAGCACCACCGCCCTGACCGCCCTCACCCTGCGCCGGGCCGGCGCCGCGCCCGACGCCGTCAAGCGCGCCGACGCCTGGACCGCCGCCCAGCAGAAGCCCGACGGCGGGGTCTGGCCGTACTCCTGGGCCGGGGCCGCCGACACCTACACCACCGCGCTGGCCGCCCAGGCCCTGCGCGCCGCCGGCCGCACCGACGCCGACGCGGCCGCCACCGGCTGGGTCGCCGCCCGCCAGGTGCCCTCCGGGGGCTTCACCACCGACCCGGCCGGCACCGACGCCGACCCCGCGGCCACCGGACAGGCGGTGCTCGCCCTGGCCGGCACCGACCTCGCGGCGCTCGACCACGACCTCCACCGCAAGCCCGACCTCGCCAAGGGCTCGACCTACCTCACCGACCGGACCCGGCTGATCGGCGGCCGCTACTACGAGGGCTTCACGGGCTTCGCCGACTTCGGCCTGACCATCGACGGCGCCTTCGCCCTCGCCGCCACCGGCACCGACGACGCGGCGCTGGGCCGGATCGCCGACTTCCTGGACCAGCACGGCAAGGACGGCAACGGCCGGACGGTGGACGACTGGACGTACATCGGCACCGAGTACGCCGGCGGCGGCTCGATCGGCAAGGAGGCGCTGCTCGCCGAGGTGGTCGGCCGCGACCCGCGCGCCTTCGGCGGCCAGGACCTGATCGCCGCGCTCGCCACCGTCACCTGCGCCGCGCCCAGCCAGGCCCCCGACACCTCCTGTGCCGCCCAGGGCAACTACCGCAACGCGACCTCGGTGTTCTCCCAGTCGCTCGGCATCATCGCCCAGCTGCGCGCCGGTGACGCCGCCCACGCGGCCGAGCCGGTGCGCTACCTGACCGGCCTCCAGCACGCCGACGGCTCCTGGCCGAGCCTGATCCCGGCCAAGGGCGACTCCGACGTGGACAGCACCGCGATGGCCGCGATGGCCCTCGACCTGGTCGCCGACGATCCGGCCGCCAAGCAGGCCGTGGACCGCGCGGTCGGCTGGATCGCGGGCAAGCAGCTCGCCGACGGCGGCTTCCCGGGCGCCTCCGGCGACTCGACCAACTCGACCGCCCTGGCCGTCCAGGCGTTCTCGCTGCGGGCCGGGCAGTACGGCCCGGCGATCTCGCGGGCCCGGGACTTCCTGGCCGGGCAGCAGAACGACGACGGCGGCTTCAACGTCGCGGCGGCCGGCCAGCGCGGCTCGGACGTCCGGGCCTCGACCCAGGTGCTGGGCGGGACGGTCGGGACGTCCTTCGGCACGCTGAAGCGGCCGGTGGCGCCCGGCACGCCCCAGCCGACCGGGTCGCCGTCCCCGACGCCGACCCCGACCGACTCCCCGAGCCCGACCCCGACCCCGACGCCGTCGCCGACCTCCACGGCCGGTCCGACCGACACCCCCGCGCCGACCGCGACGACCGGGACGTCCGCTCCGGCGGGCACCTCCGGGCCCGCCGGGACGTCCGCCCCGGGCGTGACCGACGCGCCCCCGGCGGGCGCCGGTGACGCCGGTGACGGCGGTGCCCAGGGCGGGGAGGCCCGGCCGGTGGTGGCCGACCCGGCCGCCCCGAACGGCTCCGACCTGGCCCGGACCGGCAGCGACGCCACCCTCCCCGCGCTGCTCGCCCTCGCCCTGCTGCTGGCCGGCGGCAGCGCCGTCGCCGTCTCCCGCGCCCGCCTCGGCCGGGGACGGCACCGGTGAGCCGCCGGCTCGCGGGCGCCCTCGGCGCGCTGGCGCTGACCGGCAGCGCGCTGCTCGGCACGGCCACCCCGGCCGCCGCCGCGCCACTGCCGCTGGACCAGTGCACGACCACCTCCGGCGTGGTGCTCGCAGTGGACTTCAGCAAGTGGGGCGGTAAGGTGCTGCGCTCCTGCGGCACCACGCCGACCACCGGCTACGAGCTGCTCAACCAGGGCGGCTGGCGCACCACCGGCACCGGCCACGACGGCCCGGCGTTCATCTGCCGGATCGGCTTCAGCGGCAGCGAGGGCGGCAAGCAGTACCCGACGGCCGACCAGGAGAAGTGCGTGCTCACCCCGCCGGCCAGCGCCTACTGGTCGTACTGGCACGCCGACCCGGGGGACACCGACTGGAGCTACAGCCAGCTCGGCGCGATGAGCTACCACCCCAAGCCGGGCAGCGTCGACCTGTGGATCTTCGGTGCGACGAACGACGACCTGACCATCGGTCGGCCGACCATCGCGGTGGACTCCCTGCGGGCGCACAACACCGCCCCGGGCGGCTCGACCACCGGCGGCTCCGGCGGCGGGTCCAACGGCGGTGGCGGCAACGGGGGTTCGGGCAGCGGCACGACCGGCGGCTCCGGCTCCGGCACCGGCGGCTCGACCACCGGCGGCTCGACCAGCGGTGGAACCGGCTCGGGCGGCAGTGGCAGTGGCAGTGGCAGTGGCAGTGGCCGGGGCTCCGGCTCCGCCCCGCAGCCCGGCAGCGGCGCCCGTCCGCCGGCCCCCGGCCGGGCCCCCGCCCCGGGCGGCACGGCCCCGGCCGACGGCACCCAGCCGCCGACCCCGGACGCGCCCGCCTCCGACCAGCCGACCACACCCGGCGCCACCCCCGAGGAGACGCCCTCCCCGACGGCCACGCCCACCGCCACCGACACCCCGTCCGCCACCGCGACCTCGGCGAGCCCGACCACCGCCGTGGTCGACGCCGCCCCCACCGCGGACGCGCCGCACGACTCCGGCTCGGTGCTGCCGCTCGCGATCACCGTGGCGGTCGCCCTCGGCCTCGGCGGGGCCGCCGCGCTGACCGCCCGCCGGCGCCGCCGGAGGGACGGGTGACGGTGACCGCCGCCCCGCCCCGGCGGCCGGCCGACGCCACCGGCATCGGCGGCCGCCGGGCGCCGCGCACCCTGCACCCGGCCGCCTGGTGGCTCTGGGCGCTGGCGCTCGCCACCGCCGCCAGCCGCACCACCAACCCGCTGCTGCTCCTGCTGGTGCTGGCCGTGCTCGGCTACGTCGTCACCGCCCGCCGCACCGACGCGCCGTGGGCCCGGGGCTTCGGCTACTACCTGTGGCTGGCCCTGGTCGTGGTGGCGATCCGGGTGCTCTTCCGCTGCGTCTTCGCGACCGGCGTGACGGCGAGCGACCACGTGATGTTCACCCTGCCGCACATCCCCACCCCGGCCTGGTACGCGGGCATCGAGATCGGCGGCCCGGTCTCGCTGGAGGCGGTGCTCTCCTCGGCCTTCGACGGGCTGCGGCTGGCCTGCCTGATCTGCTGCATCGGCGCGGCCAACACCCTGGCCAACCCCAAGCGCGCGCTGCGGGTGCTGCCCGGCGCGCTGTACGAGCTGGGGGTGGCCGTCACCGTCTCGGTGAGCGTGGCGCCGCAGCTCGTGCAGAGCGTCCAACGGGTCGCCCGGGCACGGCGGTTGCGGGCCGGTGCGGGCAAGGGGGTACGCGCCCTGCGGGGCATCGTGGTCCCGGTGCTGGAGGACGCGCTGGAGCGCTCGCTGAAGCTGGCCGCCGCGATGGACTCGCGCGGCTACGGCCGTTCGGGCACCGCCTCCCGCGGCTCCCGCCGGGCCACCGGCACCCTGATGCTGCTCGGCATGGCCGGGCTCTGCGCGGGGGCGTACGGGCTGCTGGACGGCACCGCGCCCGGCTTCCTCGGCCTGCCCGCCCTGCTGGCCGGCGCCGCGCTGTGCTGCGGCGGCCTGGCGCTCGGCGGCCGCCGGGTGCGCCGCACCAGCTACCGGCCGGACCGCTTCCGCGCCGCCGAGTGGGGGGTGACCGGCTGCGGAGTGCTCGCCGCCGCCACCCTGTTCGGCACCGTCGGCTACGACCCGACCGACCTGGTCCCCTCGCTGCACCCGCTGAGCTGGCCCGCCCTGCCGCCGGTGCCCGCGCTGGCGGTGCTGCTGGCCGGCGCGGCCGGGCTGATCGCCCCGCCGCAGGACCGTCCCGTACCGCCGGTACCTCCGGCACCGCCCGTCGCACCCGTTCAGAAGCACCAGCCTGCCGAGGTTACGCAGTGATCCGTTTCGACCACGTCGGCGTCCGCTACCAGGGCGCCGCCGAACCCGTGCTGCGCGACGTCGACCTGCACGTGCCCGAGGGCGAGCTGTGCCTGGTGGTCGGCCGCACCGGCGTGGGCAAGTCCACCCTGCTCGGCGCCGTCAACGGGCTGGTCCCGCACTTCACCGGCGGCACCCTGCGCGGCCGGGTCACGGTGGCCGGCCGGGACACCGCCGACCACCCGCCGCGCGAACTCGCCGACGTGGTGGGCGTGGTGGGCCAGGACCCGGTGGCGGGCTTCACCACCGACACGGTCGAGGAGGAACTCGCCTACGCGATGGAGCAGTTGGCGATCCCGCCGGACACCATGCGCAAGCGCGTCGAGGAGACCCTCGACCTGCTCGGGCTGGCCGAGCTGCGCCACCGCGCGCTGCACGAGCTCTCCGGCGGGCAGCAGCAGCGGGTCGCCATCGGCTCGGTGCTCACCGCCCACCCGCGGGTCCTGGTGCTGGACGAGCCCACCTCCGCCCTCGACCCGACCGCCGCCGAGGAGGTGCTGGCCGCGATCACCCGGCTGGTGCACGACCTCGGGGTGACCGTCCTGCTGGCCGAGCACCGGCTGGAACGCGTCGTCCAGTACGCCGACCGGGTCGTCCACCTGCCCGGGGACGGCACCGTCGTGCACGGCCCGCCCGCCGAGGTGTTCGCCGGGGCCTCGGTCGCACCGCCGGTGGTCCGCCTCGGCCGACTGGCCGGCTGGCGGCCGCTGCCGCTGTCCGTCCGGGACGCCCGCCGGGCCGCCGCGCCGCTCCGGGAGCGGCTCGCCGACGTGCCCGTTCCCCCGCCGCGCCGGGCAGCGGTGGCGGGGGAACGGGTGCTGGAGGCGCGGAAGGTGGTGGTCCGCTACGGGCCGGTCACCGCCGTCCGGGAGGTCGGCCTGGAGCTGCGGGCCGGCCAGGTCACCGCGCTGATGGGCCGCAACGGCTCCGGCAAGTCCTCGCTGCTCTGGGCCCTCCAGGGCTCCGGTCCGCGCCAGGGCGGCAGCGTCCAGGTCACCGGCCCGGCCCGCGACGGCCGTCCCGGGAAGGGCGGCGACCCCAGGAAGCTCTCCGCCGCCGACGCCCGCCGACTGGTCGGCCTCGTCCCGCAGACCCCCACCGACCTGCTCTACCTGGAGTCCGTCCGGGACGAACTCGCCCAGGCCGACCGGGAGTCCGGCGCCGACGGCCCGGGCGCCCGGGAGATCCTGGACCGGCTGGCCCCCGGCATCCCGGACCGCAGCCACCCCCGGGACCTCTCCGAGGGGCAGAAGCTCGCCCTCGTGCTCGCCGTCCAACTCGCCGCCGCGCCCACGGTGGTGCTGCTCGACGAGCCGACCCGGGGCCTGGACTACGCCGCCAAGGAGGCGCTGGTGCGGATCGTCGACCAGCTCGCCGCCGAGGGGCGCAGCGTGGTGGTCTCCACCCACGACGTGGAGTTCGTCGCGTCGGCGGCGGACCGGGTGGTGGTGCTCGCCGAGGGCGAGGTGGTGGCCGACGGCCCGACCGCCGACGTCGTCACCGCCTCACCGACCTTCGCCCCGCAGACGGCCAAGATCCTGGCGCCGCTGCCCTATCTGACGGTGCGTCAGGTCGATGCGGCGCTGGAGGGGGACCGATGAGCACGGCGACGGCCGTCCGGATCCCGGTCCGCGCCGGGATCGTCGTCACGCTGGCCGGGTTCGTCGGCCTGGTGGCCTTCTGCTGGCCGTTCGTCGTCGCCCCGGGGAAGTTCGGTTCCTCGTACGCCCCGCCGCTGATCTTCGGCGCGCTGCTGGTGCTGGTCGTCGCGGTGGTGGTCGCCGAGATCTCGGCGGGCGGCATCGACGCCAAGGCGCTCGCCATGCTGGGCGTGCTGTCCGCCGTCAACGCCGGGCTGCGGCCGCTCGGCGCGGGCACGGCGGGCATCGAGACGGTGTTCTTCCTGCTCGTCCTCGCCGGGCGGGTGTTCGGCCCGGGCTTCGGCTTCACCCTCGGCTGCACCTCGCTGTTCGCCTCCGCCCTGCTGACCGGCGGGGTCGGCCCCTGGATGCCGTACCAGATGTTCGGCTGCGCCTTCGTCGGCATGCTCGCCGGGCTGCTGCCGAAGGCGCGCGGCAAGTGGGAGATCGCCCTGCTGGCCGGCTACGGCTCGGTCTCCGGCTACCTGTTCGGCTTCCTGCTCAACCTGTCCTTCTGGCCGTTCTCGCTCGACCCGAAGAGCTCCATCGCCTACCTCCCCGGCCTGCCCTTCACCGAGCAGTGGCACCGCTACCTGCTGTTCGACCTGGCCACCTCGCTCGGCTGGGACACCGGCCGCGCCGTCACCACCTTCGTGGCGATCCTGGTCGTCGGCCCCGCCGTGCTGACCGTCTTCCGCCGGGCCGCCCGGCGCGCCAACTTCGAACCCGAGGTGCGGTTCGAGGCGGCGCCGCCGGCCCGGTCGGACCGCCTCGAACCCCCGGCCACGGCCCGCACCTGAGCACCCGGCCCCCGGCCACGGCCCGCACCTGAGCAACCGGCACCTCCGCCCGCTTCGCCCGCCCCGGAAAGGCAGCCATGCCCCTGAGAACCCGCTCCCTCGGCCTGCTCGCGCTCCCCGCCCTGCTGCTCGGCGCCGCCGCGCCGGCCGTCGCGGACACCCCGGCCGTCGCCGACACCCCGGCGGCGCACGGCGGGACGACCTTCCGCCCCGACGCCGCCGCGGCCGGCTGGCTGGCCCGCCAACTCGTCGACGGCGACCACCTGGTGACCGTCTACAACGGCACCTCCTACCCCGACCAGGGCCTCACCGCCGACGCCGTGCTCGCCTTCGCCGCGGCCGGCAGCTCCGACCAGGCCGCCGCCCGGGCCACCGCCTGGCTCGCCGCGCCGGAGAACCTCACCGGCTACATCGGCGACGGCACCACGTCGGCCTACGCGGGCGCCACCGCCAAACTGCTGCTGACCGCTGAGGTCCGCGGGGCGGACACCGCGACCTTCGGCGGCGTCGACCTCCAGGCCCGGCTGCGCTCGCTGCTCACCCCGAGCGGCCGCTTCTCCGACCGCTCGCAGTGGGGCGACTACAGCAACGCCTTCGGCCAGTCCCTCGCCCTGCTCGCCCTCCAGCGCACCCCCGGCGGCGCCCCGGCCCCGGCCGTCGACTACCTGGCCGCCGCCCGGTGCGCGGACGGCGGCTTCCCGGTCGCCTTCGGCCAGACCGCCTGCACCGGCGACCCCGACGCCACCGCCCTCGCCGTCCAGGCCCTGGCCGCCACCGGGCGCACCGCCGACGCCCGGGCCGGCCTGGACTGGCTCACCGCCCACCAGGGCGCCGAGGGCGGCTTCGCGCCGGGCGGCGCCACCACCGCCAACGCCAACAGCACCGGCCTGGCCACCGAGGCCCTGCTGACCGGCGACCGCTTCGGCGCCGGGCTCAAGGGCTGGAGCCGACTGCTGAAGTTCCAGCAGGGCTGCTCGGCCGACCCGGCCGTGCGCGGGGCCGTCGCCTACGACGCGAGCGGCTTCAACCAGGCCACCGCCGTCCGGGCCACCACCCAGGCCGTCCTCGGCCTCTCCGGCCGGGGCCTCGCCGACCTCCGCGCCGACGGCGCCCGCCCGACCGCCCCCGTCCTGGCCTGCCCGGCCGGCTGACCCCGATCGCTCCGAGAGGCCCCGTCATGAGCACCCACCTCACCCGTCGCACCCTCGGCTCGCTGGCCGCCGTCGCGGCCCTCACCGCCGCCCTGCTCGGCACCGGCGCCGTCCAGGCCCCGGCGGCGCACGCGGACGCCTGCACCGGCACCAGCGGCGTCACCGTCGTGGTCGACTTCACCGCCCTGGGCGGGGACATCGAGACCGGCTGCGCGCCCGGCACCCCCACCGACGGCCTCGCCGCCCTCACCGGCGCCGGGTTCACGTACGCCTTCCACCCGCGCTTCCCGGGCTTCGTCTGCCAGATCAACGTCCAGCCCAACCCCTGCAACGGCGCCCCGGCCAGTGCCTACTGGTCGTACTGGCACGCCCAGCACGGCGGCGCCTGGTCCTACAGCAGCGTCGGTGCGGGCGGCTACCACCCGGCCGCCGGCGACGTCGAGGGCTGGGCCTTCGGCGCCGGCGCCCAGCCGGGCATCACCGCGCCCTGACGCCACGGGGCGGCGGCCCGGGCCGCCGCCCCTCCCGCGCCGGGCGCCCCGCCGTCCGGCCCGCACCTGTCGTCCGTGTATCGGAAACCGGATACGCCCCGGCAACGCCCGCGCCCGTTGACTGACGGCATGAAGCACGAGCGGGGCAGCACGACGACCGCGGGCGGGCCCGCGCAGCCGGTGGCGGGGGCGACGGCGGGGGCCGGGGCGGGGACCGGGCGGCGGGGCACCCGCGGGGTCCGGGCCCTCGCCCGGCCGGAACCGTGGCGGCGCGGGCGGCTCCTGGCGGCGTCGGCGCTGCTGCTCGGCCTGGTCCTGGCGCTGCACGCGGAGGTCCCGAACGGCGGTTGGCGCCTCGGCAGCCTGCTGGAGAGCGGCCTGCCGTGGCTCGGCCTGTTCGTCCCGGTGCTGCTGGCCGCCGCCCTGTGGCGCCGCTCGGCCGCCGCCGTGCTGGCGCTGCTGCTGCCGGCCGCGGCGTGGCTGCACCTCTTCGGCGGCCTGCTCGTCGACAAGTCCGGCCCGGGCGGCGACCTCACCGTGGTGGAGCAGAACGTGAACGCCGACAACCCCGACCCGGCCGCCACCGCACGCCGCCTGGCCGGCTCCGGCGCGGACCTGCTGGCCCTGGTGGAACTGGCCCCGAAGGCCGTGCAGGTCTACGAGCAGGGGCTGGCCGAGGCGTACCCGTACCACGCGGTGCTGGGCACCGTGGGCCTGTGGAGCAGGCTGCCGCTGGGCGACACCCGGCCGATCGACGTCATGAACTACGGGCCGGTGGTGGACGGCCGGCCGGTGGAGGGCTGGATGGACGTCGGGAACCGGGCGCTGCGCACCACGGTGACCACCGCGCGCGGCCCGCTGCCGGTGTACGTGGCGCACCTGGGCTCCGTCCGGGTCAACCCCGTGACGGGGTTCCGGACGGGCTCGCGGGACGTCGGCGTCCGGACCCTCGGCCGGGCCCTCGCGGCCGACCGGAGCGCGCGGGTGCTGCTGCTGGGCGACCTGAACGGCACCCTGGACGACCGCGCGCTGGCCGGCCTCACCGCGGGGATGCGCTCCGCCCAGGACACGGCCGGGGCGGGCTTCGGGTTCAGCTACCCGGCGTCCTTCCCGCTGGTGCGGATCGACCACATCCTGCTCCGCGGCCTGACGGCGACGAGCGCCCGGGTCCTGCCCGCCAACGGCAGCGACCACCGGCCGGTGGCGGCCCGCATCCGCTGGTGAGCCGCGCTCCCCGGCTGCCGGTCCCGGTCGCCCGCCCGTGGCCGGTCCCCGGGCCGGGCCCGCCGGACGGGTGGATCGCGCGGGGGGCGGCGCGCGGCGGCGGGCGGGGGAGCGGCGGGCCGTCCACACTCCCGCGGAGGGGCGGACGGCGGCACCGCCGGTCCGGGGCCGCGCCGCCCGGACGAAGGAGGACCTTGATGGAGCGTCACGGCCAGGCCCGTCGGACCGCCCGCCGCCCCGGCGGCCCGGGCGTGCGGCTGGGGCTGCGGGTCGGCGCGGCGGTGTCGGCGGGGATGCTGCTGAGCGGTCCGCTGCTGGCCGGGTGCACCTCCGCGGCCGCCACCGACCCCGGGGCCGCGCCCACCACGGGGGCCTCCTCGGCGCCGGCCGCCACCCCGCCCGCCGCGCCGCCGCCCCAGCTGACCGAGCGGCAGGTGCAGGACGCCGTCGGCCGGATCGACGGCTACGTCCAGGCCTCGATGGCCGCCACCGGGGTCCCCGGGGCAGCCCTCGCGGTCGTGTACCGGGACCGGGTGATCCACGCCAAGGGCTTCGGCGTACGGGAGTTGGGCAAGCCGGACCAGGTGGATCCGGACACGGTGTTCCAGCTGGCCTCGGTGTCCAAGCCGATCTCCTCGACCGTGGTGGCCGGGGCGGTCGGCCGGGGGACGGCGAAGTGGGACGACCCGGTGACCGCCCACGATCCGGGCTTCGCCCTGGCCGACCCGTACGTGAGCAGCCATGTGACGATCGCCGACCTCTTCTCGCACCGCAGCGGCCTGCCGGACCACGCCGGCGACCTGTTGGAGGACCTCGGCTACCAGCGCGACTACATCCTCCAGCACCTGCGCGACCAGCCGCTCGGCCCGTTCCGGGCGAGCTACGCCTACACCAACTACGGCCTGACCGAGGCGGCGGTGGCCGTCGCGAAGGCCGGGGGCGTGGCCTGGGAGGACCTCGCGGCGGACGTCCTCTACCGGCCGCTCGGGATGAACGCCACCAGCTCGCGCCGCGCCGACTACGACAAGGCGGCGAACCGGGCCGCGCCGCACGTGCGGACCGACGCCGGCTGGCAGGTCAGCACCACCGAGAACGCGGACTCCCAGTCGCCGGCCGGCGGGGTGAGCTCCACCGTGCAGGACCTCGCCCGGTGGATGCGGATGCAGCTCGCGGACGGGACGTTCGAGGGCCGGACGGTGATCGACCCGACGGCCCTGAACGAGACCCGCACGCCGCACTACACCAGCACTCCGCCGCGGGCGGCCGCGGGCACCGCCGGTTTCTACGGCCTGGGTTGGAACGTCAGCACCGACTCCGAGGGCCGGCTGCGGCTCAACCACTCCGGCGGCTTCGAGCTGGGCGCGGCCACCACGGTGACCCTGCTGCCCTCCGAGCAGCTCGGGATCGTGGTGCTGACCAACGGCCAGCCGACCGGCCTCCCGGAGGCGGTGGCCGAGGAGTTCTTCGACGTGGCCCAGAACGGCCGGGAGACGGTCGACTGGCTGGGTTTCCTGGGCAAGGTGGTGCCCGCCGCGGCGGCGAGCCCGGTCTCGAAGACCGACTACACCAGGCCACCGGCCGGCGCCGCCCCGGCCAAGCCCGACTCCGCGTACACCGGGACGTACGGGAGCGGCTACTACGGGCCGCTGACGGTGGGCGAACAGGACGGCGGGCTGGTGATGACCGTGGGCCCGGCCGGGCTCCGCTACCCGCTCCAGCACTTCGACGGCGACGTGTTCAGCTTCCTCAGCAAGGGTGAGAACGCGGTCGGCCGCTCCGGGGTGACCTTCACCGTGGGCGCGGACGGGAAGGCCGCGAAGCTGGTGGTCGAGCAGCTCGACATCGACGGCCTGGGCACCTTCACCCGGAGCTGAACCGGCGCCTCCCGGCCGTCCGTCGGAAGGCGCCGGGGCGACGGCGCGGGAGGGCTCAGGCGGTGGGGAAGGGGGTCGCCCACGGCTCGTCGTCCAGTCGCAGGGCGTTGGCCAGGCCCGCGATGGTGCGGTACCAGCCGGCCAGGACGAGGAGTTCCAGCAGCTCGGCGTCGCCGTAGTGGGCGGACAGCGCCGTCCAGGTGGGGTCCGAGAGGTCCGCCGTGTCGTGGAGTTCGTCGACGGCGAGCAGCAGCAGCGCCTGGCGGTACGACCACACCGGCCGGGGGTCGGCGGACGCGGTGGCGGCGAGTTGCTCGGGGGTGAGCCCGGCCCGGCGGGCCATCGTGGCGGCGTGCACGCCCCACTCGTAGCGGCAGCCGGCCCGGGCGGTGGCGCGGGCGATGACCAGCTCCCGGTCGGCGGCGGGCAGCAGCCCGTGGCCGAGCAGCCCGGCCCCCAGCGCGAACATCCGGGAGGCGAGCTCGGGGCTGCGCTGGAGGACCCGGAACAGGGCGAGCGGTTCGTGCGGCGCCCGCGGCGGCATCCACCGCCGCAGCGCCTCGCGGACCTCGTCGGAGTAGGGCGGTTCGAGCGGCTGGACGCGCGGCATGCGGCACTCCCTGGCGTCGGTTCCCGGGTGCTTCTGTTTCCGAAGCGCCACTATGATGCTTCGAAAACAGAAGCGTCAAGACCGGACGGAAGAGGGCGACATGGCAGACCCGGTGGACCGCGCGGCGGCAGCAGCCCCGCGCCCCGGCCGAGCGGTGCGCGGCTCCGACACCGGACGGCCGGTGATGGCCGCGCTCGACCTGCTCGGGCGCCGCTGGGCGCTGCGCGTGCTCTGGGAGCTCAGCCGGGCGCCCGCCGGGTTCCGGGAGGTGCAGCGCCGCTGCGAGCGGATGTCCTCCAGCGTGCTGACCGTCCGGCTGGCCGAACTGGCCGAGGCCCGGGTGCTGACCCGCGACGGCGAGCTCTACCGGCTCACCCCGCTCGGCGAGGACCTGGTCGCGGCACTCGGCCCGCTCGACGCGTGGAGCCACCGCTGGGCCCGGGAACTCGACGGGCCGGACGGCGCCGACCGGCCGGACTGTTGACGGTGCGCCCGGGCCGGGGAAGACTCCGGTGACCCGGCCCTCCCGCGCCCCAGGAACGGACCCGCCCGTGGACTCCCTGCTGCTCTCCCGTCGCGACCTCGACTTCCTGCTGCACGACTGGCTGGACGTCACGGCCCTGACCCGTCGCCCCCGGTACGCGGACCACGACCGGTCCACCTTCGACGCCGTCCTGGAGCTCAGCGAGACCATCGCCACCCGGCACTTCGCCCCGCACAACAAGCGCAACGACGCCGAGGAGCCCCGGTTCGACGGCGAGCGGGTGCGGATGATCCCGGAGGTCGGCGAGGCGCTGCGGGTCTACGCCGACGCCGGGCTGGTCGGGGCCGCGATGGACTACGAGGTCGGCGGCCAGCAGCTGCCGGTGGTGGTCGCCAACGCCTGCCGGGCCTGGTTCCAGGCCGCCAACATCGCCACCTCCTCCTATCCGCTGCTCACCGTCGGCAACGCCAACCTGCTGCTGGCGCACGGCAGTCGGGAGCAGATCGACAGCTATGTGCGGCCCATGGTGGAGGGGCGCTTCTTCGGCACCATGTGCCTGTCCGAGCCGCAGGCCGGCTCCTCGCTGGCCGACGTCACCACCAGGGCGCTCCCGCAGGCCAACGGCGGCTACCGGATCACCGGCACCAAGATGTGGATCTCCGGCGGCGACCACGAGCTCAGCGAGAACATCGTCCACCTGGTGCTGGCCCGGATCCCCGGCGGACCGGCCGGGGTGAAGGGCATCTCGCTGTTCATCGTGCCCAAGTTCCTGGTCGACGGGGACGGCACCCCGGGGGAGCGCAACGACGTCGTGCTCGCCGGCCTCAACCACAAGATGGGCTACCGCGGCACCACCAACGCCCTGCTCAACTTCGGCGAGGGCCGGTACACGCCGGGCGGCGCCCCGGGCGCGGTCGGCCACCTGGTGGGCGAACCGCACCACGGGCTCGCGTACATGTTCCACATGATGAACGAGGCCCGGATCGGCGTCGGCCAGGGCGCCGCGGCCCTCGGCTACACCGGCTACCTGCACGCCCTCGACTACGCCCGCACCCGCCCCCAGGGGCGCCCGCTCACCGGCCGGGACCCGTCCGCCCCGCAGATCCCGATCATCGAACACCCGGACGTGCGTCGAATGCTGCTGGCGCAGAAGAGCTACGCCGAGGGCGCGCTCGCCCTCGCCCTCTACTGCAGCCGCCTCCTCGATGAGGAGGCCACCGCCCCGGAGCAGGCCGACCGGGACCGCGCCCACCTGCTGCTGGACGTGCTGACGCCGATCGCCAAGAGCTGGCCCTCGCAGTGGTGCCTGGCCGCCAACGACCTCGCCATCCAGGTGCACGGCGGCTACGGCTACACCCGCGAGTACGACGTCGAGCAGTTCTACCGGGACAACCGGCTCAACGCCATCCACGAGGGCACCCACGGCATCCACGGCCTGGACCTGCTCGGCCGCAAGGTGGTCATGGACGGTGGCGCCGGTCTGCGGCTGCTCCTCGACACCCTCGCCGCGACCACCGCCAGGGCCGAGGCGGCCGGCGGCGAGGCCGCCGAGCTGGCGGGCCGACTGGCGCACGCCGCGCACCGGATCGCCTCGACCACGGCCGCGGTGTGGTCCACCGGGGACCCGGCCACCGCCCTGGCCAACGCTTCGACCTACCTGGAGGCCGTCGGCCACGTCGTCCTGGCCTGGATCTGGCTGGAGCAGTACCTCGCCTTGGGCGACGGCGCGGACGCCTTCCACGAGGGCAAGCGGCAGGCCGCCCGCTACTTCCTCCGCGTCGAACTCCCGCGCACCGGACCTCAGTTCGACCTGCTCGACAGCCTCGACCGGACGGCGGCGGACTGCCGGCCGGAGTGGTTCTGAGCCGTCCCGTCCCGGCCCGGCTCGCCCGGTCCGCACCAACTGGCCACGTGAGACGTCGAGTTGACGAAAGGCGACGGTCCCCGCGCAACGCTGCGAAAACGCTGCGACTGTGCGTGCAGCCATTCGCTGCGCGACCGTCGGACGGTGCACGCACCCCTCCACCGGACGTCCGTCGTACCCTCTGACCAGGCCGAGTGCGCGTCGGCCGACCACGTCCAGGCGCCCCGGCATAGGCTCGCGGCCGTGACCGTCCCGCCCGCCCCCGCCCCGGCCGGACTGACCACCGGGGCCCTCGCGCGCCGGCTCGGCGTCTCGCCCACCACCATCCGCTCCTGGGAACGCCGCTACGGCATCGGCCCGGCCCACCGCGCCCCCGGGCGGCACCGCCGCTGGGAACCCGCCGACGTGGCCGCCCTGGAGGAGATGTGCCGCCTCACCGCCCGGGGCGTCAACCCCGCCGAAGCCGCCCGGGCCGCGCTGGCCGGCCCCACCCCGGGACTGCCGGCGCCCCGCAGCGGCACGGCGGCCGGCACCTCCTCCGGAGGCAACAGCCTGCCGGTGGGCACCGTGCGCCCCGAGTGCCGGGGGCTGGCCCGGGCCGCCGTCCGCCTCGACGCCCCGGAAATGGCCCGCATCCTGCGGCGCAGCGTCGACGAGCTCGGCGCGGTCGTCGCCTGGACCGAGGTGATGGTCCCGGCACTGCGCGCGGCCGGACGCAAGTGGGCCACCGAGGGGGAGCGCTACGTCGAGGTGGAGCACCTGCTGTCCTGGCACGTCGCCGCCGCGCTGCGCCGGGCCGTCGACCGGGCGGAACCGCCGACCGGCCCGGCCGCGCTGCTCGCCGGGATGCCCTCCGAACTGCACTCCCTCGCCCTGGAGGCGCTCGCCGCAGCGATGGCCGAACGCGGCCTGCCGTTCCGCATGTTCGGCCCCGCCCTGCCACCCGAGGCACTGCTCGAAGCGGTGCGCCGGACCGGCCCGCCCGTCGTGCTGCTCTGGTCGCAGGTCACCCGGACGGCGGACCGGGCGCTGGTGGCACGGGTGGCCCGGACGGCCTGGGGGCCGCAGGGCGCACGCATCCAGCCGGTCGTGCTGGTCGCCGGACCGGGCTGGACCGGACCGCGCCGCCCGCCCGGCACGCTGCGCCCGCGCGACCTCGCCGGCGCCGTCGACCTGCTGGCGGAGCTGCTGCACTGAACTGCTCCACCGAACTGCTCCACCGAACTGCTCCACCGAACTGCTGTACCGAACTGCTGTACCGAGTTGCTCCGGCCGAACCCGGCCACCCCGTCACCCCGTCCGCACCCCCGTCGCCCACCCGAAGTACTCCGAGAACCCCGACCACACCGTTCCGAGGGCCCGCCGATGACCGTCTCGATCGCCCTGTTCACCCAGGACCTGCGCCTGCACGACAACCCCGTGCTGCACGCCGCCCGCGCCACCGCCGAACAGGTGGTGCCGCTGTTCGTCCTCGACCCCGCCGTCGAGGCGGCCGGCTTCGCCGCCCCCAACCGGCTGGCCTTCCTGGCCGACTGCCTCGCCGACCTGGACGCCTCGCTGCGCCGCACCGGCTCCCGACTGATCGTGCGCCACGGCGCCACCGCCGAGCAGACCGCCCGGGTGGCCGCCGAGGCCGGCGCCGGGCTGGTGCACGTCGCCGCCGGGGTCAGCGGCTACGCCCGTCGGCGCGAGGCGCGGCTGCACGACCTGTTCGGCGACCGCCTGCGCGTCCACGACGCCTCGGTGACCGTGGTCCCGCCCGGGCGGGTGACCCCGGCCGGCCGCGACCACTACGCGGTCTTCACCCCGTACCACCGGGCCTGGGAGCAGGCGCCGCGCCGCACGGTGCTCGGCGCGCCCCGGTCGATCCACACCCCGGACGGCATCGGCAGCGAGAACCTGGCGGTCACCGGCCCGTTCTCGCCCGACCTGCCGCGCGGCGGCGAGACCGAGGCCCGGACCAGGTGGCGGCGCTGGGGCGTGGACGCCTACGCGGAGGTGCACGACGACCTGGCGGCCGACCGGACCTCCCGGCTCTCCCCGTACCTGCACTTCGGCTGCCTCTCGCCGACCGAGCTGACCACCCGCGCCCGGCACCGCGGCGGCGCCGGGGCGGAGGCCTTCGTCCGGCAGCTCGCCTGGCGCGACTTCCACCACCAGGTGCTCGCCGCCCGCCCCGACGCCGCCCGCCGCGACTACCGCACCCGGGACGACCACTGGCACCAGGACGAGCGCGAGGCCGAGGCCTGGCGGCAGGGCCGCACCGGCTACCCGATCGTCGACGCCGGGATGCGCCAACTCGCCCACCAGGGCTGGATGCACAACCGCGCCCGGCTGCTGACGGCGAGCTTCCTCGCCAAGTCCCTCTACCTGGACTGGCGGATCGGCGCCGCCCACTTCCTGTCGCTGCTGGTCGACGGCGACGTGGCGAACAACCAGCTGAACTGGCAGTGGGTGGCCGGCACCGGCACCGACACCCGCCCCAACCGGGTCCTCAACCCGCTGCGCCAGGCCGACCGTTACGACCCGGACGGCGCCTACGTGCGCCGCTGGGTGCCGGAGCTGGCCCACCTGCCCGGGCCGGCCGTCCACCGCCCCTGGCTGCTCGCCCCCGACTACCCGGACCCGATCATCGCCCCCGACACCCTCTCGGCCCGCCTGCGCGCGGCCCGCTCGCTGGACTGACTGCGGGACGGGCAACGACCGGACGGGAAAAGGCCGGTGGGCCGCAGCGAGGCTGCGGCCCACACGGGTTCGGGGGGTGGTCAGGAGGCGTTGAGGGCGGTGTCGTCGATGACGAAGCTGGTCTGGCCGTTGCCGTTCTCGACACCGGTGAACTTCAGGGTGACGGACTTGCCCGCGAAGGCCGACAGGTCGAAGGTCTTCTGGACGTAGCCGTTGCCGGCGTTGAGGTTGGAGTAGGTCGCCAGGGTGGTGCTGCCGGCCTGGACGGTCAGCTTGTCGGCGGCCGTGGTCGAGGTCTTGGCCGTGTCGACGTGCAGCCAGAAGGAGACGCTGGCCTTGCAGCCGGTCGGGACGGTGACGGTCTGGCTCAGGGTGTCGGTGTGGGCGCTGCCGTAGCCGTCCAGGTAGGCCTTCCAGCTGCCGCTGTGGGCGGGCTCACCGGAGCTGTTGTCGATGACACCGGCGGTGGCCTTCCAGGGCGAGGCGGTGCCGGTCTCGAAGCCGGGGTTGCCGAGCAGCTGGCCGGCCTTGGCGCAGCTGGTGCCGCCGCCCGAGCCGGCGATCGTCCAGGTGAAGGAGGCGGAGCCGGTGGCACCGCTGCCGTCGGTGGCGGTGACCGTGACGCTGCTGCTGCCGGCGGTGGTCGGGGTGCCGGAGATCAGGCCGGTCGAGGAGCTGATCGACAGGCCGGCCGGCAGGCCGCTCGCCGAGTAGCTCAGGCTCTGGCCGGCGGCCGAGTCGCTCGCGCCGACCTGGAGGCTGACCGCGGTGCCGACGGTGCCGGACTGGTTGCCCGGGCCGGTGACGGTGACGGTGTTGCCCCCGGTGCTGCCGCCCGCGGTGAAGGCGGCCAGGCCGTTCGGGGTGCCCAGGCCGGTGGGGCCGTCGTAGCCGGCGCCGGCGGTGCACAGGTAGGCCGGGGAGCAGGTGCCGTTGGCGCCGCTGGTGACGTCGTTGAGCGCGCTGGTGTGGGCGTAGGGGTACGCGGCGGGGTTGTCGCTCGCGCCCGGGGTGCCCGCGTCGGCGTAGACGGCGGCGATGATCGGCGAGGAGGCGCTGGTGCCGCCGTAGACGGACCAGCCGCTGCCGCCGTAGGTCTGGTAGACGGCGACACCGGTGGCCGGGTCGGCGACGGCCGAGACGTCGGCGATGGTGCGGTTGGAGCAGCCGCTGTCGGTCTGCCAGCTCGGCTTGGGCTCGTAGGCGGAGCAGCCGGAACCGGTGCCCTCACCGCCGGAGCTGGAGCCCCAGACGCTCTCGCTCCAGCCGCGGGAGCTGGAGTCGCGGGTCAGCGAGGTGCCGCCGACCGAGGTGACGTACGGGGAGCCCGCCGGGTACTGGGCGCCGTAGCCGGAGTCGCCGGAGGAGGCGGTGATGACGACGCCGGGGTGGTTGAAGTACTGGCTGTCCGCGCTGGTGTCGCTCGGGTCCTCGGCGCCGCCGTAGCTGTTGGAGACGAACCGGGCGCCCTGGGAGACCGCCTGGTTCACCGCGGTGCCGAGGTCGGACATGTTCGCCGAGGTGGCCTCGACCAGCAGGATGTGGGCGTTCGGCGCGACCGCCGAGACCATGTCCAGGTCGAGGGAGATCTCGCCCGACCAGCCGGTGTCGGAGGTGGGGTAGCTGGTCCCGCCGTTCTGGTCGATCTTCTTGAAGCAGCCGTTGTCCGTGGTGCACGCGGGCAGCCCGAACTGCGTGCGGTACGCGGCCAGGTCGGACTCGGCGTTGGGGTCGTCCTGGGCGTCGATGATGGCCACCGTCTGCCCGGCGCCGCCGTTGGCCGGCAGGCTGTAGGCGCTCTGCAGGTCGCTCGGGCCGAAGCCGGACGGCGTGGCGTCCGGCGACACCGCGCTGTGCGAGAAGGCGTGCGGCTGGACGACGTCGGTGCGCACCAGGGCCTGGCAGGCCATCAGGTGCGGGTCGCTCGGCTGGGCGCAGACGCGCTTGGCGCTCACCTGGCCGGTGGCGCTGTCGACGGCGCCGGCCGGCGCCGCCAGGGCGAGTCCGGCGGCCACCACGGCACCGACCGCGAGGGTGGCGGTGGTGGCGCGGAGCCGGGTGTACCGGTGGGGGGTACGGATGGTGTGCAACGGAGCCCTCCCGGAGGGGGTCGGGCCCAGGGCGTGCGGTCGAGGCGCCGTGGTGCGGCGGCCGGTCGGGGTGCAGGCCCGGGGTTTGAGGGGGATGCGCGCATGTGCAGACGGCTGTCCCGGCGTCCGGCGGGGCATGGCGGGGGCGGCCCGTGGGGGGCCGGGAGCCATGCCGGACGACCGATGATCAGGACATGCCAATGGGGTGATGCCGAGCCTTCGCGGCGTCAGCGGTAGGAAGGTAGCCAAGCCCGCTGCGGCGGTACAAGGCCGAGACCCGCGCCATGACCGAGGCTTGACCGGGCGGGATCCCGCCACTGGCGCCCTTGCGCCGCCGCCGTCGCTGAGCGGCGGTTCACCTCGCACACGGAACGGCCGAGGCCGGGCCGGGCGTCGCCCCGCGCGACGGTTGCGGGGCGGCGCCCGGGAGCCGGACGTGCGGTCGTGGGCGAACCCAGCGGCCCGGCTGAACCCCCGGCGGCGGTGCGGCCGTTCACCGGCCGGTCACGGGAGGGCAGCAGGGCGCGGTGCTGGGCGAGTTTGTCGGCGGGCAGCCGGCCCATCGGCATCCGGCGGGCGAGTTCGCGGGAGGCGGCGAGCAGGACGGCGCCGGAGCGGCGGGACTCCGACGAGATCCTCCCCGCCCTCCGGCGCGCCGTCGGCCACCGGCCGGTCCGGGCCGTC
>NZ_JBFBGS010000076.1:0-36516 GCF_040684795.1 Kitasatospora sp. NPDC089797
TTCCTTCGGACCGCCTTCCAGCGGGCCCTCCGGGCGCTTCGTTCTTTCGTGTTTCCAGCTTACCAGATGTTTTCCGCTCCGTTTTCCGGGGCTTCATTCATCCGATTCCCGCTGGCGGGATTTCCTGCGAACTTCGTTCCGAAGCCTATCAAAGCTTCCGGAGTGTTCCGTCCGTGGGATTTGCTTCATCAAGAGGACGCGCATTTCGTGAAATGCACTCGCCTCGATTTCGGCGGTGTCGCAGACACTAACGCCCGGACCCGACCGTTGTCCAGTCAGACCCAACCGTTCAAACCTACTAGCCCACCCTCACCACGTCAATGGTTTGGTCGGGATGCGAGAAGACTAGCAGGTCAGCGGCCTGTTGATCACATCGGCTCAGGCCGCGACGGGCTGCAGGTCCGCCCGATCGGCCGCGTCCACATCGCCGAACTCTCCGCTCGCCGCGGCCTTTCGGCCCAGCACCAGGGCATAGAGGAGGAAGGCCGCCTCCGCCAGCACGCCGATGGAAATGCGCGCCCAGGTCGGCAGGCCGGACGGGGTCACGAAGGCTTCGAGCACACCGGACACCGCCAGCACCGTGGCCAGGCCGATCGCCATGCCGACGATCGCGCGGCCCTGTTCCGCCAGCGCCACCGTGCGGGTGCGCGGTCCGGGGTCGATGACCGTCCAGCCGAGGCGCAGGCCGAGGCCGCCGGCCACGAAGACCGCGGTCAGCTCCAGCAGACCGTGCGGGACGAGCAGGCCGAGGAAGATGTCGAGCCGCCCGGCCGAGGCCATCAGCCCGACGCCGACGCCGAGGTTGACGACGTTGGTCCACATCACCAGGAGCACCGGAATACCCAGGGCGATCCCGAAGATCAGGCACTGCACGGCGACCCAGGCGTTGTTCGTCCAGACCTGGGCGGCGAAGGAGCTGGCCGGCCGGTCCGAGTAGTAGGCCTCGTACTGTCCGCCGGGGCGGGTCATCTCCTGGAGGTGCTCAGGGGCGATGAGGCTGTTGCGGACCTCGGGGTGGGTGGCCATCCACCAGGCCAGCAGCACGGTGGCGACCATCGACACGACCGCCACCGGCACCCACCAGCGACGCGTGCGGTACAGCGCGGCCGGGAAGCTCACCGTGTAGTAGCGGGCGACGTCCTGCCAGCCGTTGCTGCGGGCGCCGGTCACCGTGCTGCGGGCCCGCGAGACCAGGCCGGTCAGCCGGCCGACCAGGGCCGGGTCCGGCGCGGCGGCCTGGACCTTGGCGAGGTGGCCGGTGGCGCGCTGGTAGAGGGTGACCAGCTCGTCGGCCTCCTCACCACTGAGTCGGCGCCTGCGGGCGAGGGCGTCCAGCCGGGCCCACTCCCCCTGGTGGGTGGCGACGAAGACGTCCAGGTCCATTCGGCGGCTCCATGGTCGGCGATGGCGCGGGGCACGCGTGCGCGGTCGGTGCACGTGCGCGGTCGGGCAGGTACGTACGGACACGTGGGGGCCCAGCATGCCAGGAGCGGTCTCCGCCCCGGCCGTCGGGATCTCACTTCCCGTGCGCCCACCGGGCGCCGTATGTTTGCGGCTGCGGATCAGACTGCGGAGCGCGGGCAGTGGGGGCCGATCCGACTGCACTCCCTCCTCCCGCACGAGCGTGAACGGACAGGTGTCTTGAGCGACCTGGTGACGGGTGAGGCGGTCGTCCTCGACCTGCAGACTGCGAAGCTTCCGAGCAGGGCGCTGGCGATCGTGCTCGACCTGCTCATCGAGTTCGCCGCCCTGTTCCTCTCCACCCTGGTGATGTCGGTCGCGCTGTCCGACCTCGACAGCGCGGCGCTGGCGGCCACGATGCTCGGCATGACGGTGTTCTACCTGGTCGCCCTGCCGGTGATGATCGAGACCCTCAGCCACGGCCGTTCGGTCGGCAAGGCCGCGCTCGGCCTCCGGGTGGTGCGCACCGACGGCGGGCCGGTCCGGTTCCGGCACTCGCTGGTGCGCGGGCTGGTGGGCTTCTTCGAGCTGATCGCGATAACCGGCGCCCCGGCCGTGATCACGTCCGCGCTGAACCCGGACGGCAAGCGGCTGGGCGACATCTTCGCGGGGACGGTCGTGGTCCGGGAGCGCACCTCGGGCGGGGCCGCCCAGACCGCCCCGCTGCCGCCGGTGCACCCCCAGCTGCTGCACGACATGGGTCGCGAGCTGGTCGCGATGGACCTCTCCGCGGTGCCCGAGCCGCTCTGGCTCGCGATCCGCCAACTGCTCAGCAGGATCGGCCAGTTGGACCAGGCTGTGGCGTTCCGGATGTCCTCCGGACTGGCCGCCGACCTGTCCGCCCGGATCGGGCACCCGGTACCGCAGGGCCTGCACCCGGCCGCCTACCTGGGCGCGGTGCTCACCGAGCGCCAGCGCCGGGAGTGGATGCGCGCCCAGCAGCGGTTCGCGACGGCCGCCCCCGCGCCGATGCCCACCCCGGTCCCCGTGACTCCGGCCCCGAGCCCGGTCCCCGCGGCCCCGGCTCCGACCCCGCCCGTCGCCCCGGCCGCCCCCACGCCGCCCTCCTTCGACAAGCCCGTCGCCCCGGTCACCCCCACGCCGCCCTCCTTCGACAAGCCCGCCGCCCCCATCACCCCCGCCCCCGACGCCGGCTTCGCCCCGCCCGCCTGAGCCCGGGACCCGGCGGGTCCGGAACCCCGCGCCCCGCGCTACTCCTCCCCCACCACCGGCCAGGAGTTCGGCGGCGACGCCAGTTCCTCCAGCTCGACCCCCGCCGCCGCCAGCACCACGTCCCCCGCCAGGTGCACGACCTGCTGCTCCCCCGTCTCCAGGTCCGCCACCTGGTACCGCTCGACCAGCAGCGGCCCCGAGTCCGTCCCGTGGGTGTCCACACCCTCCAGCAGCCAGCCCTGGTCGAAGGTGCGCGGCGCCAGCACCGGTTCGGTGAACGCCACCAACCGCACCCGCGCGCTCGCCCCCTCCCGCAGCCGCAGCATCCGGGCGGTGGCGACCAGGAAGCCCGGCGAGCGCCCGGTGAAGCCGTGCGCCCGGTCGTGCCCCTCCGCCGCGTGCTCGCCGCCCGGGTCGGCCGCGTCGGTGCGGACCCAGGCCACCCCGTCCACCGCACCGCCGCGCACCTGCCAGCCACCGGCCCGCAGTTCCATCCGCAGCGGCCGGGCCCGCGAGTCAAGCGTCAGGTCGACGCTGCCGATCACCCGGCCGTCCGGCGCGTAGGTCTTGGAGACGTACCGCCAGCCGGCCGCCCCGGGCGCGCAGCTGAAGCGCTCCTCGCCGAGCAGCAGGTGGTCATGGGTGTCATGGAGCGAGTACCGGCCGTTGGGCATGCCCGAAGCCTACGCAGGAAGCCTCCCGTGCAACGTTCCGGGCCACCGCCCGCATCAGAGGGTCGGACGGCGCGGGAGACGCCGTCCGACCTGCGAGAGCGGAACGACGAAGGGGGGTGCGGATGGCGAAGCCGACGCGCGACGCGGAGTTCACGGAGTACGTGGCCTCCAGGGGCGGCTGGCTGCGCAAGGTCGCCTATCTGCTGTGCGGGGACTGGCACCGGGCCGACGACCTGGTGCAGGAGACGATCACCAAGCTGTACGTGCACTGGTCGAAGGCGAGCCGGGCGGACAACCTGGACGGCTACGCCCGCCGGACGCTCGTCAACACCTTCCTCGCCGAGCAGCGCACCGCCTGGTGGCGCCGCACGGTCAGGACCGACGTCGACCCGGAGAGCGCGGTCGCGGCCCTCGACCTGGACGCCTCGCTCGACCTGCGCCGGGCCCTGGCGGCCCTGCCGCCCCGGCAGCGGGCCACCGTCGTCCTGCGCTTCTACTGCGACCTGTCGATCGACCAGGCCGCCGAGGCCCTGGGCTGCTCCTCGGGCAACGTGAAGAGCCAGAGCTCACGGGCCCTGGAGGCGCTGCGCCGCAGTCTCGTTCCCGTCCCGACGACCGTGGAGAGGACCCGATGAGCGATCTCGAGAACGCCGAACTCATCTTCCAGCTACGGGACTTGGCCGATGGACCGGCCCCGCCGCCGGCCTTCGACGCCGGCAGCTCGATCGCCCGGGCCCGGCAGCGGGTCCGCACTCGGCAGCGGGCCGCGATCGGCACGGCGGCCCTGGCGACGGCGGCCCTGGTCACGACCGGGCTCCTGCTGGAGCCCACCGGCAGCGCGGCTCCCGTCCTCCCTCCGGCCGCCACCGCGAGCCCGGCGCCGACCGGACCGGTGCGGCCCGCCCTGCTGACCGCCGAGGTCGAGTTCGGCTGGCTGCCCGACTGGGTCGACGGCGAGCGAGGCGTCAGCTACGCCTCCGGTGAGCACGGCACCCTCGCCTTCGCCACTCAGCCGGGCGAGTCCGGCCACCTCCTCCGGGTCTCGCTGCTCCCGGCCGGCCGGGAGCCGGCCCTCGCCACGACCCCGGGGCAGGAGCAGGCGAAGGTCCCGGCCGCCCCCGTCGGCGGCCGTTCGGCCTTCTGGGCCGTCCACCCGACCGCCCCGGCCTTCGACAGCGGCACCCGGGTCCTGTACTGGCAGACCGCGTCCGGCCGGTGGGCGGAGCTCACCGCGTCCGGCGGTCGCATGGCCGACTTCACGGACGCGCTGATGCTCCGGGTCGCCTCCGGTGTCAGGACCGGCGAGCGGGGCGTCCCGCTGCCGTTCCGGCTGTCCGGACTGCCCGATCTCGCGCGGGCGACCGACGCCGTCCTGCACCGCCCGGCCGGTTCGCTGCCCTGGGCGGCGGGCGTCGTCCTCGCGGTCGGCGAGCGGACCGTCGACATCGAGGTGGCACCGCAGGGCGACCTGCCCTACGGGAGGATCCGGAAGAGCTGCCGGGTCGAGCAGGGGCTGCAGATCTGCGCCTCGACGACGACCGAGGACCTGCCGGTGGCCGACCGCTTCGGCGGGCTGGCGGGCCTGACGGCCCTGGTGCACGTCACCGGCGCGGACGAGAGCACCTGGACGACCGACAACCTCCGCTGACCCCGGAACGCGCCGGTGGCCGGCACCCCGCCCAGGGGTGCCGGCCACCGGTGTCACAGCGTCACCGCATCAGTAGCGGTACTGCTCCGACTTGTACGGGCCCTCGACCGGAACGCCGATGTAGTCGGCCTGGTCCTGGCTCAGGGTGGTCAGCTTCACGCCCAGCGCGTCGAGGTGCAGGCGGGCGACCTTCTCGTCCAGGTGCTTCGGGAGCACGTAGACGCCGATCGGGTACTGCTCGGTCTTCGTGAACAGCTCGATCTGGGCGATCGTCTGGTTCGCGAAGGAGTTGGACATCACGAACGACGGGTGGCCGGTCGCGTTGCCCAGGTTCAGCAGGCGGCCCTCGGAGAGCACGATGATGGTGCGGCCGTCGGCCTTGCGCCACTCGTGGACCTGCGGCTTGACCTCGGTCTTCACGACGCCGTCGAGCTTGGCCAGGCCGGCCATGTCGATCTCGTTGTCGAAGTGGCCGATGTTGCCCACGATGGCCTGGTGCTTCATCCGGGCCATGTGCGAGGCCATGATGATGTCCTTGTTGCCCGTGGTCGTGATGAAGATGTCGGCGATCTCGACGACGTCCTCCAGGGTGGCGACCTGGTAGCCGTCCATCGCCGCCTGGAGCGCGCAGATCGGGTCGATCTCGGTGACGATGACGCGGGCGCCCTGGCCGCGCAGCGACTCGGCGCAGCCCTTGCCGACGTCGCCGTAGCCGCAGACGACGGCGACCTTGCCGCCGATCAGGACGTCGGTGGCGCGGTTGATGCCGTCGATCAGCGAGTGGCGGCAGCCGTACTTGTTGTCGAACTTCGACTTGGTGACCGAGTCGTTGACGTTGATCGCCGGGAACAGCAGCTGGCCGTCACGGTGCATCTCGTACAGGCGGTGGACACCGGTGGTGGTCTCCTCGGTCACGCCCTTGATCGTGGCCGCGAGCTCGGTCCACTTGTTCGGGGTGTCCTTGAGGGTGCGGTTGAGCACCTCGAGGATGATCCGGAACTCGTCGTTGTCCGCGGTGGACGGGTCCGGGGCGGCACCGGCCTTCTCGAACTCGACGCCCTTGTGGATCAGCAGGGTGGCGTCGCCGCCGTCGTCCAGGATCATGTTCGGGGTCTTGCCGTCGGGCCAGGTGAGCGCCTGCTCGGTGCACCACCAGTACTCCTCCAGGGTCTCGCCCTTCCAGGCGAAGACCGGCACGCCCTGCGGGTTCTCCGGGGTGCCCTCCGGGCCGACGGCGATGGCGGCGGCCGCGTGGTCCTGGGTGGAGAAGATGTTGCAGGAGCACCAGCGGACCTCGGCACCGAGCGCCGTCAGGGTCTCGATCAGCACCGCGGTCTGGATGGTCATGTGCAGCGAGCCGGTGATCCGGGCACCGGCCAGCGGCTGCGACTCGGCGTACTCGGCGCGGATGGACATCAGGCCGGGCATCTCGTGCTCGGCCAGCTGGATCTCCTTGCGGCCGAACGGCGCCAGGGAAAGGTCGGCGACCTTGAAGTCACCGGTGTTGTCGGTCGACATGCGTCTGCTCCTCGCTGATGGGGTGGGGCACGGCCAAAGGTCCGGATGTGCGGTGCGCATGGCGGGCCGTACGGGTGCACGGCTACGCCGGGGCAAGCTGGTCCCGTGGTGCGGACCGGTACCCCACTGCGCAGCACAAACCGTCGGAGGACCTCTCTCCCTCGACCGGGGCGCACCCTACGGGCGCGGACCGCCGATCGACCGCCATCAGCAGCGACGTTCTGGCTCTGGTGACGAATCTACACCGGCGGCCCCACCGGCCGTCCGCCGATGACGGATTTCGGTCGGGGACCCGAGCGCCGCTCCACCGGCTCCGGAGTCCGGCGCCGGGCCGCACGCCGGACGGCCCCTCAGCGCGCCGGGCCGGGCGGGGAACAGCCGCTCAGCGCGCCGGGCCCGGCCCGGGACCGCCCGGGGTGGCGGCCGGGTCCTCGCCCGCGGCGGCCTTCTCGGCGCTGTAGACGTCCGGCTCCAGATAGATCGCCCGGGCGATCGGGACGGCGGCCCGGACCCGTTCCTCGGCCTCGTCGATGGCCCGCGCCACCCGGGCGGCGCTGTCCTCCGCGTTGACGGCGATCTTCGCGGCGACCAGCAGTTCCTCCGGGCCGAGGTGCAGGGTGCGCATGTGGATCACCCCGGTGACCGACTCGCCGTCCACCAGCGCGTCCCGGATCCGGCGCACCGAGTCCCGGTCGGCGGACTCGCCGAGCAGCAGCGACTTGGTCTCCAGCGCGAGGACCACGGCGATCAGCACCAGCAGCACCCCGATGCCCAGGGTGCCGACGCCGTCCCAGACGCCGTTCCCGGTGACCACGGTGAGCGAGACGCCGATCAGCGCGAGCACCAGGCCGACCAGCGCTCCGGTGTCCTCCAGCAGCACCACCGGCAGCTCCGGCGCCTTGGCGGTGCGGATGAACTGCACCCAGCCCCGGCCGCCCTTGGCCTTGGCGGACTCGCGCAGCGCGGTCAGGAAGGACCAGCCCTCCATCCCGACGGCGAAGACCAGCACGCCCACGGCCCAGCCCCAGGAGTCCAGCGGTTCGGGGTGGTTGACCTTGTGCCAGCCCTCGTAGACCGCGAACAGCCCGCCGACGCTGAACAGCACGATCGCCACCAGGAAGCCGTAGACGTAGCGCTCGCGCCCGTACCCGAACGGGTGCTCCTCGTCCGCCGCCCGGCGCGCCCGCCGGCCGCCGATCAGCAGCAGCACCTGGTTGCCGGAGTCGGCCACCGAGTGCACACCCTCGGCCAGCATCGAGGAGGAGCCGGTGAAGCCGAAGGCGGTGAACTTGGCCACCGCGATCGCCAGGTTCGCGGACAGTGCCGCGACGAGTGCCTTCGTCCCGCCCTCAGTGCTCATCCGCCCGCCTCACCGCGCTCGTTCCGCTCACCCCTGCGGGGAGCTCCCTCCTCCGGGGCGTCCCCTCGTGCCGGGAGTTCCCTCGTACGGGGAGCTCCCTCCTCCGGAGAACGCTAACGGCAAGGTGCTCAGGACTGCGCGGCGGCGAGCCCCAGGTAGACGGCGGCGAAGTCGGTCAGCGCGATCAGGTCGGCCAGCGCGTGCAGCGGGTCAGGGACGGTGCTCGCGTACTCGGTCAGCCGGACGTCGTGGGCGGCGGCGAGCCGGTGCGCGCGGTTCGCCCCGAAGCTGCGCGGGCGCTCGTCGTCCTCGGTCACCTCGGCGGGGCCGTCCTGCTCCCCCTCCCCCGCGGTACCGGGGACGTGCCGCAGCAGCAGCACCTGGAGGTGCAGCGGGTCCGGCTCCTCGACCCGGTCGCGGAAGAAGTCGTCCGGGTCCGCGCCCGCGCCCAACTGGCCGGTGAACATGCCGCGGTGGGCGGTGAGCACCTGCGGCAGCGACCCGGCCAGCGCCGGGCGGCCGGCCCGGTCGGCGAGTTGGAGGGCGAAGCGGGTGGCGGCGGCCCCGGCGATCGGGCCCTCGGCCCACAGCAGCGGGACCGTCCCGGCCAGCCGGGCGGCCAGGCCCTTCGCCGGGTTGGTGTACGCGGCGGCGTCCGGGCGGCAGCGCACGGCGGCGGCGTCCAGCAGGTCGGCGACGGCGGGCAGCGCGTCGTACGGCAGCTGGGTGAGGCCGAGCTTCTGGGTGAGCGCCAGCAGCGGGGTCAGGTGGGACCAGAGCGCGGCCGGGTCCTCGGCTGGCAGGTCCGGCTCGGCGGCCGGCTCGGCGGGCCGGCCCTCGTCGGGCAGCGCCCCGGCGACGAAGGGCAGCGGCAGGGCGCGCACCTGCAGTGCGGCCTCGGCCAGCGGGCTGCCGGCCGGGGCGGTGACCACGATCGCGCAGCCGCGCGCGTAGGCCTGCTCGGCGAGGCCGATCAGGCCCGGTTCCCCGCCGTCGGCGGAGCTGACCACCAGCAGGTCGAGCGGGCCGGCCCAGCCGGGCAGCTGCCAGCCGAGTCCGGCGGTGAGGACCGGCGGGGCACCGGCCCGGTCGACGCGCGGGGCGACGGCCTCGGTCGGCGGCAGCGGGGTGATCAGGGTGGCGGAGCCGGCCAGCGCGGCGAGGATCTCGGCCGCGGTCAGGGCGCTGCCGTGCCCGGCGACCAGGACGGTGCGCGGTCGGCCGTCCGGGCGCAGCCGGTCGAGGCCGGCCGCGTCGGACTGCCGCAGCGCGGTACGGACCCGTGCCCCGGCGCCGGCCAGGGCCAGCAGGGCGCGGTCGCGGTCGGCGCGCTGGAGGGCGGCCGGGTCGTCGAGCAGGGTGTCGTCGAGCATGCGGCGGGCCTCCGGCTGTCCTGTGGTCGGCGGGCGCGGGTGGGGCGTGCGGCCCCAACAGGATCAGGCCGGGCGGCGCGCCTCGTCCACCAGCAGGACCGGAATGCCCTCGCGGACCGGGTACGCGAGGCCGCAGTCCGCGCCGGTGCAGAGCAGTTCGGGCTGCTCCTCGGTGCCGCCCTCGACGAGCGCGGCCCGGCACTGCGGGCAGACCAGGATCTCCAGCAGGAAGGATTCGAGCTTCATGGGGCTCTCCAGAGTTCGGGGGTGGCACGGAGGTGCCCCGGCCGATAGGCAACCCTACCGGCCGGGGCACCGGGGCCCGCGGTCAGGCGCAGACGATCGGCCCGGGCGGTCGGGCCGGACGACCGGCGACGGTCAGGCGCGGACGATCGCGAGCACGCCGTCGCGCAGCTCGGCCATCTTCGCCGGGTCCTTGGCCTCGACGTTGAGGCGCAGCAGCGGCTCGGTGTTGGAGGCGCGCAGGTTGAACCACCAGTCCGGGCCGGCCACGGTGAGGCCGTCCAGCTCGTCGACGGTGGTGCCCTCCGACCCCGCGTAGGCGGCGCGGACGGCGGCGGTGCTGGCGGCCTGGTCGGCGACGGTGCTGTTGATCTCGCCGGAGGCGGCGTACCGGTCGTACTCGGCGGTCAGGGCGGAGAGCGTGCCCGGCTGCCCGCCGAGCGCGGCCAGCACGTGCAGCGCGGCCAGCATGCCGGTGTCGGCGCGCCAGAAGTCGCGGAAGTAGTAGTGCGCGGAGTGCTCGCCGCCGAACACGGCGTCGGTGACGGCCATCTCCTGCTTGATGAAGGAGTGGCCGACCCGGGTGCGCACCGGGGTGGCGCCGAGCTCGCGGACCACCTCGGGGACGGTCCAGGAGGTGATCAGGTTGTGGATGATCGTCGGCTCGGCCTCGCCGGCGGCCTGGGCGCGGGCGATCTCGCGGGCGGCGACCAGCGCGGTGATCGCGGACGGGGAGACCGGCTCGCCGCGCTCGTCGACGACGAAGCAGCGGTCGGCGTCGCCGTCGAAGGCCAGGCCGAGGTCGGCGCCGACCTCGCGGACCTTGGCCTGGAGGTCGACCAGGTTCTTCGGGTCGAGCGGGTTGGCCTCGTGGTTGGGGAAGGTGCCGTCCAGCTCGAAGTACATCGGGACGAGCTCGATCGGCAGGCCGTCGAAGACGGTCGGCACGGTGTGGCCGCCCATGCCGTTGCCGGCGTCCACGGCGACCTTCAGCGGGCGGATCGCGGTGAGGTCGACCAGGCCCAGCAGGTGGTCGGCGTAGCCGCGCAGGGTCTCCTGCGCGGAGAGCGCACCGGGCTTCACGTCCTTGGCCGGAACGGTGACGGTGTCGTCCTCGCCGGTCCAGGACTCGACCAGCTCGCGGATCTCGGACAGGCCGGTGTCCTGGCCGACCGGGGCGGCGCCGGCCCGGCAGAGCTTGATGCCGTTGTACTGGGCCGGGTTGTGGCTGGCGGTGAACATCGCGCCGGGCAGGTCGAGCTTGCCGCTGGCGTAGTAGAGCTGGTCGGTCGAGCAGAGGCCGATCTCGACCACGTCGGCGCCGTAGGCCGCCGCGCCCTCGGCGAAGGCCCGGCTCAGCGACGGCGAGGAGGGGCGCATGTCGTGCCCGACCACGATCGCGGACGCGCCGGTGACCTGCACGAACGCGGCGCCGAAGGCCCGGGACAGGCTCTCGTCCCACTGGTCCGGGACGACACCTCGGACGTCGTACGCCTTCACGAGCTGCTTGAGGTCGCGCACTGCGGCTCCACCCTGGTTCTGTGCTGATCGATACGTCGGGCCACCCCGCCCGTCCGGTCGACGGGGCGCGGTGGGTCAGACGGGCAGCGTACCCGGGCCGGGCGAACTCGCCGTGCCGGGTGAGGGGCGGGGGCCCGGATCAGTTGTCGGGCGAGCGCAGCACCCGGAGGTGGCCGCGGCGGCCGCCCTCGGTGGAATCGGCCTCGGGGCCCCGGCCCTGACGGGGGGTCTGCGGGCGGGCGGCCTCGCGGACGGCGTTGGCCAGGGCCTCCAGGTCGTCGCTGCTGCGGCGCAGCGGCCCGGCCTCGGCGGCGAGCCGGACGACCTCCCAGCCGCGCGGGGCGGTCAGCCGCTCGGCGTGCTCGGCGCACAGGTCGTAGCAGTGCGGCTCGGCGTAGGTGGCGAGCGGGCCCAGGACGGCGGTGGAGTCCGCGTAGACGTACGTCAGCGTCGCGACGGCCGGTCGGCCGCACGCGGTCCGCGAACAACGACGTACAGAGCTCACGAAGGTGGACGGTACCGCACTCCCCGCCGGGGAGCGAAGACCGCCTGCCCGACGGGGGTGCCGTGTCGTGCTCCGCCGCCCCGCCCGCGGCCCCCGGCGCGCCGCCCGGCTCCCGCCGTCCGGCTCGCTCCGGCGGTTCGGGCACGCGCCGCCGCCCCGGCGATTCCCCCGTCGGAGTGGTCCACTTCCGACCCGCCAAGGACTACTCTCGGCAGTGATATGGACAGCTCCGCACCGCAGTCATCGACAGGGCCCTCGCGCCGCCCGCGGCACCGCGACCGGCACGGCAGGGGGCTGCGCGGCCCGCTGGCGCCGCCCCAGGTGCCGATCTCGCTCACCCGCTCCGAACTGTTCGACGACTACGTGCGCGAGTCGGTGGAGCGGTTGGAGCGGCGGTGGCCGCAGCTGATCGAGGTGGAGTTCGCCGTGCAGGAGGTTCCGCTGCACGAGGCGGACGGCTCCGACACCGAGGACGGCGTGCCGCTGGGCCGGGTGCTGCCGGGTCAGAAGGGGCGCAAGAGCCAGATCGTGGTGTACCGGCGGCCGGTGGAGATCCGGGCGAAGACCCGGGAGGACCGGGCGGCGCTGGTGCACGAGATCCTGATCGAGCAGGTGGCCGAGCTGCTCGGCCTGTCACCGGACGCGATCGACCCGCGCTACGACGAGGAGTGACCCCGGGCCCCTGACGCCGAGTCCCCCGGGGCCCCGCGGGGCCCCGGGAGCACGGTCAGCGCAGGACGACGCCCGGGTCCTGGGCGGCCCGCGGGACCTGGACGGTGCTGCGGTCGTCGCGCAACGCCTGGACGGTGAACATCGGCACGTCCTTGGTGGGGATCGAGAGCATCCGGGCGGCGACCACCGGGCCGCCGGACTCGGTCTCCACGGTGAGCGCGAAGGTGCCGTTCAGCCCGGCGGGCTCCGGAGCCGGGATGGCGACGGTGCCGCCGGCCGGGACCTGCACCTCCTTGGTCGCCGGGGTGCCGCCGCCGCTGCCCGCCGAAGCGGTGACCTTGACGGTGGCGGCGTCACCGCTGGAGGTCAGGAACAGCGTGGAGGCGCCGGCCCGGTTGTCGGCGACGGTGGCGCGGGCGCCGACCGGGGCGCTGCCGCTGAGCCAGGCCGCGTCGCTCTTGCCGTTGCCCCCGGTGCGGTCGACCCGCAGGCCGGCCACGATCCGGGTGGGGTGCTTGTCGTCGCTGGGCGAGAGCCGCAGTCCGGCGACCTCGTCGCGGGTGACCTTGCCGAGGTCGACGGCGGCGACCATGCCCGCCTTGACGTGGATCGTCTCGTTGCCGGCCGGGGTGAACCAGCCGTTCTTGCCGGAGAGCTGGATCTTCAGGTCGGCGTCGTCCTCCGGCGGCGCCCAGACCACCAGGTGGGCCGCGGAGGTGTCGGCGGGCAGGCCGGCCATCACCTGGGTGGGGGCCGGGTCGGCCGAGGCCGGGATCCAGTCGGCGCCCTTGTTGCCGTCGGCGGCGTGCAGCGCGGCGCCGATCCGGCCGGAGCGCACCACCACGTTCACCGCGAGGTCGGTGACGGCGCCCTTGCTGAGGGTCGACAGCAGGACGGACTGCGAGCTGCCCGGGGCGACGGTGATGCCGTTGGCGGCGTCGTTGTCGATCAGGCCCTTGTCGCCGTACAGCTTGATGTCGACCACGGCGGCCGAGGACTCGGGGTTGACCAGGCTGAGGTAGTCGACCCGGTCACCGGCCGTACTGGCCCCGGCGAACCAGAAGTTGGTGCTCTCCGGGGTGCAGGTGAGACCGGACAGGCCCATGCCGCGCTGCTCGGTGACCACGGTGGTCTGGGAGACGGTGAAGCCGGGGGCGAGCGCGCCGTTGGCGACGGCCCCGAGGCCGGGCGCGTTGTCGCCGTTGCTCGCCGGGCCGGTGACCGGGGTGCCGGGCTTGGTGACGGTCAGCTTGGCGTCGGCGGGCGCCGCGTTCTTGTCCGGGGCCGGGGTGGCCGGCGCGGCGGGGTTCGGCGCCGCCGTCGGCGATCCGGACTGCGCCGGGGCCGAGGGGGCCGCGCTCGGCGGGACGGCCGGGGCGGACTCCTCGGAGAGCCAGCCGGCGCCGCCGGTGGCGGAGCCGGTGCCGGGCGGGGTGTAGGCGGTGAGCGTGGTGGAGCCGGTCAGGCCCTGGAACGGCTGGGGGCAGACCGCCGCGGTCCGCTCGACCTGGGCGGTGCTCGGGGCGGCACCGCCGTCCGCCGCGGCCGGGTTCGCCGGGGGGCGCACCTCGGCGATCCCGAACACCGCGGCCAGCACCACGGCCGCGGCGAGCAGGGACTGGGTGGTCTTCCCCGCGGAGCGGCCGGGGATCCGCACCGCCGGGCGGTCGGCCTCGGCGGCCCCGGCCGGCTCGGTGCCGCCGGCGGCACCGGCGGGCTCGAAGGGCTCCTCGGCCCCGGCGCCGGACTTCTTCCTGAAAGCGGGCTTCCTCATCGCGGGTCAGCTCCCCGATCCGTGCTGGTGCGGACGGTGGTCCCCAGCGGAGTGGCCGGTGCCGCCCGGGTCGTTGGGGTCGTAGTACGGCTCGCCCTGCTGCTGGCCGGGCAGCCAGGCCTGCTGGGGCTGACCGGGCTGCTGCTGGTAGGGGTCGTAGCCGTACTGCTCCTGCGGGTACTGCTCGTAGCCCTGCTCCCCGTAGCCCTGCTGCGGGTAGCCCTGCTGCTGGTGCCCGTCGTAGCCCTGGCCGCCGTAGCCCTGCCCGTCGTACCCCTGGCCGCCGTACGGCGCGGCGGCCGGCTGCTGGGCGGCGTACTGGTCGTAGCTGTACGGGTCGGCCTGCTGGTACGTCTGGTACGGGTCGGTGTACGGCTCGGCCTCCTGGACGGCGGCCGCCGCCTGGACGGCCTCGGTCACCGGCTCGCCGGCCGGCTGCGCGGGGATCGCGCCCGGCCGGCCCTCGTAGACGCCGGGCTCCTCGGCGCCGGGCTCGCCGCCCTCGCCGCGCTCGGCCATCCGGCGGGCCCGGCGGCTGCCGGGGGCGGGGGCCTGCGCCTGGGCGGCGGCGGCCAGCGCGGCGGCGGCCACCACCTCCTCGGGCAGGTCGTCGTCCTTGTGGCTGCGGCGGCCGGGCAGGGCCAGCACCAGGATGGTGAGGCCGAGCAGCACCTGGGCCCAGATCCAGCCGGTGTGGGCGAGGCCGCCCTCCCGGGTGACGCTCAGCTTGCCGCCGGCGGCCGGGAGCTTGAAGCCCTGTGCCCAGCCGTCGACCGTGACGGACTCCAGGGCGGTGCCGCCGACCGTGGCCTTCCACTCGGGGGCGGCGGACTCGGCGAGCCGCAGCACCCGGCCGTCCGGGCCGGCCGGCACGGTGGCGGTGAGGTCACGGGCCCCGGACGGGACGACCACCGGGTTGGCCCCCGGGGCGGTGATCACCGCGCGCACCGCGGGGGCGCCGTTGACCTGCCAGAGCGCGGCGTCGCGGTCCTGGTTGGCCTTGACCAGGCCGGGGGTGGCGTCCAGGACGTCCTTGAAGGCGTCGACGGCCTGACGCTCGACCAGCACGTAGGCGATGCCGTAGCCGGCCAGGGCGTTCGCCTGGTCGGCGCCGGAGCCGGCCAGCAGGCTGCCGACCATCTTGTTCAGGCCGTCCTGGGTGCCGGTGGCCGGGTCGACGGTGGACTCCGCCTGGCCGAGGGTCAGCCCGGCGCCGCGCACCACGGTGTAGCGGACGGCGCCCTTCTGGCCGGTGACCACGAGGGTGCGGGACCGGTCGCTGGTGCCGGCCTCCTCGGCGATGAAGGCGGGCACCTGGCCGCTCTGGGCCCGCTGCAGCGGGCCGCCGGCGCCGGTCAGCGCCCACCACAGGCCGGTGCCCAGCGGGGCCAGCACGGCGGCGGCCACCACCAGGGCGGCCACCGGCTGGCGCCAGCCGAAGGCGATCCCGGCGACGCGGGCGTTGGCGCCGTCGGCGCCGATCGCGGCGGCGGCGAGCAGGGCGATCCCGGCGATCAGGGTGGCCGGGCCGGCCCAGGCGGGCACCGGCTGGCCGCCGGAGGCGGGGGTGACGGAGGTGCCCGCCACCGCGACCGCGAAGACCAGGCCGGCCCCGGCGGCGCCCCAGGCGGCGAGCACCGCGCGTCGGCGGTCGGCGCGCAGCAGCGCGGCCAGCGCGGCCAGCACCACACCGGTGGACAGCCAGACCGGCGGCACCCCGGCGCCGCCGGGGTTGACCAGCAGCAGGCCGGCCGCACTCGCCCCGGCACCGTGCAGACCGGGCAGACCGGCCTCCAGCAGCAGCCACTGCGGGTGCGAGAGCACCGACAGCGACCAGGGGGCGAGCACCACGACCGGCACCGCGAGGATCACCAGGACGCGCAGGCCGAGCAGTCGCAGGGCCGCCCCGCCGGAGCTGAAGGCGCCGCCGCGCAGCACCGCGAGGAGCAGCACGGCCAGGCACAGCGGTACCGCGAGCGCCCAGGTCAGCGGGACGAAGGCGGTGGCCAGGGTGAGCAGCAGGACGGTCATCCAGACCGGCCGCCAGCCCGGGCGGGCGCCCTTGGCGGCGCTCTCCTGGCGGATGCCGAGGCCGGCCGCGATGGCGGCGGCGCGGGCCAGCGGCGGCAGCAGCACGGCGAGGACGGCGGTGCCGATCCGGCCCTGGGCGAGCGCGCCGGTCGCGGCGGGCAGCAGCGCGTAGGTGGCGCTGGCCCAGGCGCGGACCAGCTTGGAGTCCAGCAGCGGGCGGGAGACCAGGTAGGCGCTGACCGCGGCGAGCGGGACGGTGAGCACGACCAGCAGGGTGAGCGCGAGGTCGGCGTGGCCGAACAGCAGCCAGGAGAGCACCGCGAGCACGCCGAGGTACGGCGGTGCGGCGGCGGCGGAGCCGGTGCCGACCGGGTGCCAGGCGTCGGCGTACATCGCCCACAGGCCGCCCGCGCCGTCGGAGGCGGGCAGCAGGGCGCCGCCGAACAGCTCGCCGCTGCCGAACAGGCTGCGGCAGGCGATCAGGGCGAACACCAGCAGTGCGGCGAACAGCACCGGCGCGGGGCGCCGGGCCAGCTTCTTGAGCAGGGCGAACTGCTCGACGACCAGGTCCTCGCCGTCCTCGTCGCCGCCCGCCTCGACCGAGCCGTGCCGGCTGCCGGAGTCGTCGCCGCCCCCTATCCCGAGCGAGCCGATCACGCCCTCGACGGCGAGCCGGGTGGTCGCGCCGGGGGCCGGGAAGAGCGTGCGGTCGTCCAGGGCGTCCGCCGCGCGGGTCCGGGCGCGCTGTTTGCGGGCGGCCAACAGCCTTGGGAAGCGGACGAGTTCGTGGCCGAGGCCGGCCAGTTCGTCGACCGCCTGGCGCGGGTCCTTGCCGAGCAGGTTGGTGACGGCCCGGACCAGCGTGCCGAGCACCAGGCGCAGCAGCACGTACGGGAAGAGCGCGCCCTTGCAGTTGGTGAGCAGGGTGTAGACCGCGCCGGCCTTGTCCACCCGGTGCGGGTGGGAGGCGCCGCAGTCGATCGCCCGGCGCTCGCGGCTGGCCGCCTCGGCGTGCCGCAGCACGGCGTCGGGGGCGATCACCACGCGGTGGCCGGCGGCGTTGACCCGCCAGCAGAAGTCGGTGTCGTCCCGCATCAGCGGGAGGGCCCGGTCGAAGCCGCCGAGCTCCTCGAAGACGTCCCGGCGCACCAGCATGCCCGCGCTGGACACGGAGAGCACCGGGCGGACCTGGTCGTGCTGGCCCTGGTCCTGCTCGCGGCGGTCCAGGCCGGTCCAGCGGCGGCCGGAGCGGGCGATGGTGACGCCGACCTCCAGCAGTTGCCGACGGTCGTACCAGCTGCGCAGCTTGGGGCCGACCACGGCGGCGCTCGGGGTGGAGTCGGCGACCTGGAGCAGCCGGCGCAGCGCGTCGGTCTGCGGTTCGCAGTCGTCGTGCAGCAGCCAGAGCCACTCGACCGGCTGGGTCTCGCGCGGGCCGCCGCGGCCGAGGTCGTCCTCCTGGGAGAGCGGGTCGCCGAAGTCGTCCCAGCCGCCGGTGACCGGGTCGTAGCCGGAGGGGTCGAGCCGGTACGGGAGGTCCTCGGGACGCAGCGGCGGGCTGCCCGCCACGGCCTCGGCGACGGCGGTGCCGAAGCCGGCCCGGCGGCCGAGCACCAGCGGGCCGCTCTCGGGCAGCCAGTCGGCCAGGGTGTCGGCGAGCAGCTGCGGGGAGGTGTCGGTGGATCCGGTGTCGACCGCGAGGATCCGCTGGACCTGGCGGTCCTGGCCGAGCAGGCCGGCCAGGGCCTGCGGCAGCCAGCGGGCGCCGTCGTGCGAGACGATCACCGCGGTGACCAGGTGACGCGGGTAGGCGGGCGGCCTGGCAGCGGTGAAGCCGCTCTGGTGGCTGTAGACGGTCATCGAGTGCGCGGGCCCCAGTTCTCGGTGGACACAGCCGGTGAACGGCAACCGGATGGCGCACCACACTAACGGCTCCGGATGGCCGCCTCGTGCCCGGTGCCGGTGCGGAGACCGTGAAGAAGGGGCCCGGGACCGGCGGGAACGCCCCGGGCGGGGCGGGCGGCCCGGGGCGGGCGGGCGGCCCGGGAACACGAAAGCGCCCCACCGTCGCGGTGAGGCGCTCGTACAGCTGTGTGGCCGTCCGCCGTTGGCGGAGGGTCAGCGGGTCGGGGCGCTCCGCCCCGGTCAGACCGCGCTCTTCTTGAGCCGGCGGCGCTCGCGCTCGGAGAGGCCGCCCCAGATGCCGAAGCGCTCGTCATTGGCGAGGGCGTACTCCAGGCACTCCGAGCGGACCTCGCAGGCGAGGCAGACCTTCTTGGCCTCGCGGGTCGAGCCGCCCTTCTCGGGGAAGAAGGACTCGGGGTCGGTCTGGGCGCACAACGCGCGCTCCTGCCAGCCGAGTTCCTCCTCTTCCTCCGCGATGCCGTCCCCGATCAACAGCTCAAAGAGCTCGCTCATGTGGCGCGCCTCCTCTGCCCCTACTTGGCGTCCCCGTGGTTGCCGTTGCCTCGTGCGGCTGACGACACGAGTGAAATTACAGTTGCGTCACTCTGGCCCAGTCAAGCCGAGCTCTGGTATTGGGGCCGGGATTCACTCCCTGGCACCAAGCCGTTACGAATAGTGTACATATCCGGACACATCGGACCTTCAGCCCGAAAGCCTCGGATGGCGTCGAAACGCCCGCAACCATTCGTGGGATGACGCTCGGTCACCGTCACAGGCCGGTCATCGGCCTGCCTTCCCGGCGATCTTCCCATCGAAACATAGAGAGTGATGAATCACCCCATCCGGGATGGATCCGGACCTAACCCACTCGAATGCCGCATCCATCGGTTTGACACCGACCCCACGGATGCGATGTCCTTTCTTCCATGTCAGAGTTCTCCAGCCCCCGGAGCGGTTCCACGCTCCGTCGTGCCGTGAACTCCTGTTGTCGCCTCTGTTCCTGCTGTATCTAGGCGCCCGCGTCCCACCGCGCGCCGCCACCAGGAAGCACAGAGGCCGCCCGCGACTCCCGCCCCAGGACATCCCGGATCCGGCTGCTCCCCGACCAGCCGACCCATCCGAGGACGACTCCCGTGCGCATGATCCGCATCCGCAAGCGGAACCGCGACCGCAACAAGCTCGCCCGCCGTGGCTCCGCCCCCGCCGCCCGCTGGGCGGACGGCCTCAGCGACGTCTCCATCGCGGGCGACCCGCTCGCCTTCCCGCACCTGGCCCGCACCGACCTGCCCGGCCATCCCACCACCGTCGCCGAGTACGCCCGGCTGGTGCGCGAGATCGCCGCCGACCGCGCCCGCTGGGAGCCGCTGGTCCGCTACGACGCGCTCACCCGCTGGTACGCCCGGCTGGAGACCGGCCCCGGCTACGAGGTCTGGCTGCTCAGCTGGCTGCCCGGCCAGAGCAGCGGCTTCCACGACCACGGCGCGTCCTCCGGCGTCATGACCGTCGTCCGGGGCGAGCTGATCGAGCGTTCCCTCGGCCACAGCGGCGAGGAGGCCCGCACCCTGCGCCCCGGCAGCCGGCGGGTGTTCTCCTCCGGCTACCTCCACGAGGTGGTCAACGGCGCGCTCGAACCCGCCGTCTCCATCCACCTCTACACCCCGGGCCTGACCGAGATGAACCAGTACGGCACCGCCGGCGCCGTCCCGGAGCAGCACCCGCAGGCCCCCGCGCAGCGGCCCTGAAGGCGGGCTGACGGGCAGTCCGACCGTGGCAGGATGACCCCATGCGCATCGTGGCACTGGCAGGCGGAATCGGCGGGGCGCGCTTTCTGCGCGGGCTCCTCGCGGCGGTCGGACCGCAGGACGAGATCACCGTCATCGGCAACACCGGCGACGACATCCACCTCTACGGCCTCAAGGTCTGTCCCGACCTCGACACCGTGATGTACACCCTCGGCGGCGGCATCCACGAGGAGCAGGGCTGGGGCCGGACCGACGAGACCTGGTCGATCAAGGCCGAGATGAAGGAGTACGGCGTCGGCCCCGAGTGGTTCGGGCTCGGCGACCGGGACTTCGCCACCCACCTCGTCCGCAGCCAGATGCTCACCGCCGGGTACAGCCTCAGCCAGGTCACCGAGGCGCTGTGCGTGCGCTGGCAGCCGGGCGTGCGGCTGCTGCCGATGAGCGACGACCGGGTCGAGACCCACGTGCGGATCACCGACGAGCAGGGCACCCGGGCGATCCACTTCCAGGAGTACTGGGTCAGGCTGCACGCCGCCGTCGACGCCGAGGCGATCATCCCGGTCGGCGCGGACACCGCCAAGCCGGCGCCCGGCGTGCTGGAGGCCCTCGCCGAGGCCGACGTCATCCTCTTCCCGCCGTCCAACCCGGTCGTCTCGATCGGCACCATCCTCGCCGTCCCCGGCATCCGGGAGGCCGTCGCCGCCGCCCCGGCGCCGGTGGTCGGGCTCTCCCCGATCATCGGCGGGGCGCCGGTGCGGGGCATGGCCGACAAGGTGCTCGCCGCCGTCGGCGTCGAGGCCACCGCCGAGGCGGTCGCGCTGAACTACGGCCCCGCGCTCCTGGACGGCTGGCTGGTGGACACCGCGGACGACGCCGCCGTGGCCGCCGTCGAGGCCGCCGGGATCGCCTGCCGGGCCGTCCCGCTGCTGATGACCGACGTCGAGGCCACCGCCGCGATGGCCCGGGCCGCGCTGGACCTCGCCGAGCAGGTGCGGAAGTGACGCTGACCGTCCTCGGGGTCGAGGGGCTGCCGGAGATCGAGGCCGGGGCCGACCTCGCCGGCCTGATCGCCAAGGCCGGGACGTACCTGGACGGCGACATCGTGGTGGTCACCTCGAAGGTCGTCAGCAAGGCCGAGGGCCGGCTGCTGCACGCCGCCGACCGCGAGGCCGCGATCGACGCCGAGACCGTCCGGGTGGTCGCCCGGCGCGGGCCCGCCCGGATCGTGGAGAACCGCAACGGCTTCGTGATGGCCGCCGCCGGCGTCGACGCCTCCAACACCGCCCCCGGCACCGTGCTGCTGCTGCCCGAGGACCCGGACGCCTCCGCCCGCGCGCTGCGCGCCCGGCTCCAGGAGCTCACCGGCCGCCGGCTCGCCGTCATCGTCACCGACACCTTCGGACGGCCCTGGCGCAACGGGCTCACCGATGTGGCGATCGGCGCCGCCGGACTCTCCGTCCTGGAGGACCACCGGGGCCGCACCGACAGCCACGGCAACGAGCTGTCGATCACCGTCACCGCCACTGCCGACGAACTCGCCGCCGCCGCCGACCTGGTCAAGGGCAAGGCCACCGGTGTCCCGGTGGCCGTCGTGCGCGGGTTCGGCCACCTCGTCACCGCCGAGGACGGCGCCGGCACCCGGCCGCTGGTGCGGCCCGCCGAGAACGACATGTTCCGGCTCGGCACCTCCGAGGCGCTGCGCCAGGCCGTCACCCTGCGGCGCACCGTCCGCTCCTTCACCGACGTCCCGGTCGACCCGGCCGCCGTCCGGCGCGCGGTGGCCGCCGCCATCACGGCGCCGGCCCCGCACCACACCACGCCGTGGCGCTTCGTCCTGCTGGAGTCCGCCGACACCCGCACCCGGCTGCTCGACGCCATGCTCGCCGCCTGGCGGCGCGACCTGCGCGAGCTCGACGGCTGGGACGACGCCCGGATCGCCCGCCGCACCGCCCGCGGCGACGTGCTGCGCAACGCCCCGTACCTGGTGGTGCCCTGCCTGGTGACGGACGGCTCGCACGACTACCCGGACCCGCGCCGGGCCGCCGCCGAACGGGAGATGTTCACCGTCGCGGCCGGCGCCGCCGTGCAGAACCTGCTGGTCGCCCTGACCGGCGAGGGCTACGGCTCCGCCTGGGTGTCCTCCACGATGTTCTGCCGCGACACCGTCCGCGCCGCCCTGGACCTGCCCGACCACTGGGACCCGATGGGCGCCGTCGCCGTCGGCCGCCCCGCCGAACTCCCGCCGGAACGCCTGGACCGCAACGCCGAGGCCTTCATCACCGTGCGGTAGCGGCGCAGCGCTCCTCCGCCTCCGGGGCCAGGAGTCCGCCCTCCGCTGCCCGGATGTCCAGGTCGTCGGCCACGGTTCGGGCGTGGGCAGCGCGCGCCGCAGCGGGTTCCGGTCAGCGTCGACGGTGGTCGTTGGGGGCCAGCCGGGGGCCGTAGCGGGGGGCATGGGCGCCGGTGGCCAGGAGGAGGCGGCAGAGCCGGTGGCGGTGGGGGCGGTAGGGCTCCAGCAGGGCGAGCATCTGGGCGTCGTCGCTGCGCGGGCGGCCGGCCAGCGCCCAGCCGACCAGGTCGGGGAGGTGGAAGTCCCCGACCGAGACCGCGTCCGGGTCGCCGTTGCTGCGCTGGAGGGTCTCGGCGGCCGTCCAGATGCCGACGCCCGGGACGGCCGTCAGCCGGGCAAAAGCCTCCTCGTGGCCCATCGCCGAGGCCTCCTCCAGGCGCGGGGCCAGCCGCACCGCGCGCTGCACGGTGGCCGAGCGCTTGGGGTCGACCCCGGCCCGGTGCCACTCCCAGCTCGGGACCATCGCCCACTCGCGGGCCGACGGCGCCACCCGCATGCCCTCGGCCGGGCCCGGCGCCGGGGTGCCGAAGTCCCGCAGCAGGGTGCGCCAGGCACGGTAGGCCTCGTCGGTGGTGACCTTCTGCTCCAGGACCGCCGGGACGAGGGACTCCAGGACCAGCCCGGTCCGGGTCAGCCGCACCCCAGCCGTACGGCGCTGGGCGTCCCGCAGCGGCCCGGGCGGCAGGACCAGCTCCTCCGGGTGGTCCTGCGCGCCCAGCAGCACCGGCAGCCGCTCCAGCAGCCACGCCGCCCCCGGCCCCCAGGCGCTCGCCTCCACCTCGCCCGCGCCGGGACGCGGGAGCACCCGCAGGGTGCCGGGCCCGGCCGGGGTCCGGGAGGCGCGCCAGACGGCGCCGTCGCCGGTGGTGCGGTAGGAGGGGTCGGCGGGGCCCCGGCGCAGCGGCAGCAGGGTCCGCGCCACGTCGAGCGGGAAGCCCGGCCGCCAGCGCCGTACCGCCTCGCTTCCGCCCGTCACCGCCGTCGCCTCCTGTGCCGTCCGTGCCGCCGGTGCTGCCTGTGCCGCCCGGGGCCATGAACGATACGCGGGGGCCGGGCGGAGCCGGAAAGCACGCTGAACGGCCGTGCCGGGGGCGGTGGTTGACCCTACGGGGCCTGGAGCTTGGCGGCGGCCGCGCGCAGCGCGGGGAGCCGGGCGTAGAGGGCCTTGCCCGGGCACTCGGTGTTGAAGGCGTCGCGGTGGCCGGAGACGGCGTCGAAGTCGACCGCCGTCCCCTTGGGGTAGCGGCTGGCGTCGGAGGCGGAGGTCAGCTTGGTGCGGCCGTCGGCGGACTGGCCGGTGAGGCCGAGCTTCCAGGCTGCGAGGGCGGCGAGGCCGTCGAGCAGGGGCTGCGGCGGGTCGGCGTCGACGTAGGTGCCGATCGCGGCGACGCCGGAGGAGTCGGTGTTGAAGCCGAGGGTGTGGGCGCCGTGGACGGGCTGGTCGATGCCGCCGGCCCGGCCCTCGTAGACGGTGCCGCAGCGGTCGACCAGGAAGTTGTAGCCGATGTCCCGCCAGCCGCTGGTCTTCACGTGGTACTGGTAGATCGCCCGGATCACCCGGGGGGCGTCGGAGCAGGCGTAGTCGGTGGCGGTCGCGGTGTGGTGGACGAAGACCGCCTTCACCGGGCCGGTGTACTCGTAGCCGGGCTCACGGATGGACTCGTCGGCGCCCCAGCCCGCGCGGGTGACGATGCCCGGGCGCGGGGCCTGGTGGCCCTCCCGCGCGGCCGCGGGCAGGGTGCGGGTGGCGGCGGGGGCGGGCGCCCCGGCGCCGGGGTCGACCAGTTCGAGCCGCAGTCCGGGCAGCGGTCCGGCCGGGCCGGGCCGGACCTCGACCGCGACGCCGTCGCTGCGGCCGGTCCACAACGGGGCGGTGGCGCCGTGCCGGGCGCGGTCGGGGCCGTCCTCGGTGTCGGCCTCCAGGGTGTGCCAGTCGCCCCAGCGGCCGGTGGCCGCGTCCCGGGTGCGGACCCGGACGGCGCCGTCGGCCAGTGCCCCGGCCGGGCCGTCCCAGCCGACGCCGAGGAGTTCGAACGGTCGGGTGGTCCGCGGCGCGAGCCCGGCCCCGGCAGGCAGCGGCAGGGCGACGGTGCTGCCGCCGCCGGGGAAGTCGCGGCGCGCGGCGGCGGCGGGGGCAAGGGGCGCGGCGGAGGCGCCGGGGGCGGGCTGGAGCAGCAGGGCGGCGGTGCAGCCGGCGAGCAGCGCGGCCGGGAACGGGAGGCGCACGGCCCGGTCGGAGAGGCGCGCGGCCTTGTCGGAGAGGTACATAGAGGGGATCGTCGCCGCAAACCGGACGGCCCGCCACGCCGCCTCGCGCCCTCCCGGCCGCCCCTCCCGGCCGTCCACCCGAAGGCCGTAGGCTGGTCGCACCATGACTGCGCCATTCGCTGCCGATGCCCGCACCCCCGTCGAGCTGCTGCACGCATACCTGCGCGGCGGCACCCCTTCGGTCGATCCCGCGGCCCCGCTGGTCACCTTCTACGACGACGCCACCGGCGAACGGGTCGAGCTGTCCGCCCGGACCTTCGACAACTGGGTCGCCAAGACCGCCAACCTCCTCCAGGACGAACTGAACGCCGGCCCGGACGACCGCGCCGCGCTGCTGCTGCCCGCCCACTGGCAGAGCGCCGTCTGGCTGCTGGCCTGCTGGTCGGTCGGCGTGACGGCGGTGCCGGGCGGCGACCCGGCCGCCACCGAGCTCGTGGTGAGCGGCCCGGACGGTCTGGACGCCGCCCAGGCCTGCGAGGGCGAGCGGGTGGCCCTCGCCCTGCGCCCGCTCGGCGGACGCTTCCCGCAGCGCCCGGACGGCTTCCTCGACTACGCCGCCGAGGTGCCCGGCCAGGGCGACCGCTTCGCGCCGTACTCCCCCGTCGCCCCGGACGGGCCGGCGCTGGAGACCTCGGTGGACGGGCTGCCGCTGAAGCTGACCGGTGAGCAGACCGTCGCGCTGGCCCGGGAGGGCGCCGTCCGCCTCGGGCTCAAGCCCGGCGACCGGGTGCTGTCCACCCTGTCCTTCGACGACTGGGCGGGCCTGGAGGCCGGCCTGCTGGCCCCGCTGGCGGCCGGCGCCTCGGTGGTGCTCTGCCGCAACTCCCAGGGCCTGGACGCCGGGCAGTGGGAGAAGCGGGCCGAATCCGAACGGGTGACTGTGCGCCTGGGCTGACCCCCGGCGCCGTCCCGGCGGGTAGGGATCCCTGCCATGGCCGAGGACGACACCGAGCACCCCCCGACCGACGGAACTCCCCCGACGACCGCCCCTCCGGGCGGACCCGGACGCCCGCGCAGGCGCCGGCGGTGGCTGATGATCACCGCCGGCGTCGTCGCGTTCCTGCTGGTCGCCACCGGCGCGCTGCTCTGGATCGCGTACCGCAAGCTGGACGGCAACATCAGGACCGACTCGGCCACCGACCAGTTGCTGGCCAAGCTGGAGGCCGAACGGCCGAGCCGCACCGCGGGGGCCGGCGGCGCCCGGAACATCCTGCTGATCGGCAGCGACGACCGCTCCGGCCCGAACGCCGGGTACGGCGGCGAGGCCGGCACCCAGCGCTCGGACACCACGATCCTGCTGCACCTGGCCGCCGACCGGAAGCACGCGACGGCGGTCTCCGTCCCCCGGGACGTCATGGTCACCGTGCCGTCCTGCCAGAAGCCGGACGGCAGCCGCAGCAAGCCGGGCACCATGCAGTTCAACTGGGCGTTCGAGCTGGGCGGTCCGGCCTGCTCGATCCGCGCCGTCGAGCAGTTGAGCGGCATCCGGATCGACCACTACGTGATCCTCGACTTCAGCGGCTTCAAGACCATGGTGGACGCGGTCGGCGGGGTCGAGGTGTGCGTGCCGCAGCCGATCCACGACAAGGAGGCCAAGCTGGACCTCCCGGCCGGGCGCCAGGTGCTGCACGGCGAGCAGGCGCTCGGCTACGTCCGGGCCCGGGAGAGCCTGGGCGACGGCAGCGACACCCAGCGGATGGGCCGTCAGCAGCAGTTCCTCGCCTCGCTGATCCGCAAGGTGCAGTCGCAGGGGGTGCTGCTGAACCCGGCCAAGCTGTGGCCGGTGCTGGACGCGGCCACCTCCTCGGTGAAGGCGGACGGCGGGCTGTCCTCGCTCGGCGCGCTGTACGACCTCACCCAGGACCTGCGCGGCATCCCCTCGCCGGACGTGGTGTTCCTGACCGCGCCGCGCCGCCCGTACCGCTACGACTCGGACCGGGACGAGTTCGTGCAGCCGCAGACCGGCCAGCTGTTCGACGCGCTGCGCGGCGACCGGCCGATCACCGTGCGGCCGCCCGACCCGGCCCCCGCGCCGGGGGCGGGGGCCGCCGCCGGAACCGGCTCCGACCGGGCCACGGCGGGGGCGACGGCGTCACCCCCGGCCGGCGACCCGCCCACCTTCGAGGGACGCACCGCCGACGTGGACTCCTGCACCCAGCACTGACGCCCCCGCCCGCACTTTGCCCTTCCATTGCTTTTCCGTGACGGATCTCATACCCGGAACGATTCCCCCGTTCGGCTCGTCTAGTGTGTCCGGACCGACCCACCGCCCGGGTGGGCCGCCGCCCGTGACCGGCCGGACGTAGGGAATCCCGTGCAGCAGGAACAACCGAACACCGGCCAGTTCAACGGGGAAGGCCGTCGGGAGACCCGGCGACGGGCGGCCGCCGCCGCCAAGCGCAGGCGGCGCCGCCGCGTGCTCAGGTGGACGGCGGGGACCGGCGCGCTGGTGATGGTCGCGGGCTGCGGCGGGGCGTACTACCTGTACCGGCACTTCAACTCCAACCTGACCTCGGTCAAGGTCCAGCTGGGCGACGAGGCGGAGCGGCCCAAGGCCGCCGGGGACGCGCTGAACATCCTCGTGATCGGCACCGACAGCCGGCAGGGTCTCGGGCGCGAGTACGGCGACGAGGGCAGCACCGGGCACGCCGACACCACGCTGCTGTTCCACGTCGCCAAGGACCGCTCCAACGCGACGGTGGTCAGCATCCCGCGCGACCTGATGGTGCCGATCCCGGAGTGCCAGGACGTCCAGGGCAAGAAGATCCCCGGATCGGCCCGGGACATGTTCAACAACAGCCTCGGCCAGGACGGCCGCGACGCGGGCTGCACCTGGAAGACCGTGGAGAAGGTGACCGGCATCCGGGTCGACCACTTCGTGCAGGTCGACTTCGAGGCGGTCAAGACGCTCTCCACCGCCGTCGGCGGGGTCGAGGTCTGCGCGGCCAAGGACATCGACGACAAGGGCTCGCACCTGAAGATGTCCAAGGGCCGGCACGTCGTCCAGGGCGAGGAGGCGCTGGCCTTCGTCCGCACCCGGCACGCGGTCGGCTTCGGCGGCGACCTCACCCGGATCCCGCTCCAGCAGCAGTTCATCAGCTCGATGATCCGCAAGATCAAGAGCGACGGCACCCTGACCAACCCGGGCAAGCTCTACCAGCTCGCGGACGCCGCCACCAAGGCGCTCACCGTGGACTCCGGCATCGGCAGCGTCGACAAGCTGAAGGACCTGGCGCAGGACATCAGCAAGGTGGACACCAAGAACATCACCTTCACCACCGTGCCGGTGCTGGACGACCCCAAGGACGACGACCGGCTGGTCCTGCGGCAGCCGGACGCCGGTCAGGTGTTCTCGATGATCGCGGGCGACCGCTCGCTGACCGAACAGCAGGCCGCCCCGGCAGCCCCGGAGACCCCGGCCGCACCGAGCGCCACCGCCCCGGCCGTGGACACCGGGGACGTCACGGTGACGGTGCGCAACGGCAGCGGGACCCGCGGGCAGTCCGGGCCGACGGTGGACAAGCTGAAGGCCAAGGGCTTCGCCCGGGCCTCGGTCGGCTCCGACGCGGCGCCCGCCGCGACCACCACGGTGTCCCACCCGGCCGGGCGGGAGGCCGAGGCCGCCGCGCTGGCCGCCGCCCTCGGACTGCCCGCCGAGGCCGTCCGGCCGAACCCCAAGGCCGCCCCGAAGGACCCGCTGCTGCTGGTGCTCGGCAAGGACGTCCTCGCGGCCCCGGCCCAGGCACCGACCGAGGCGCCCAAGGACCTCCAGCGGGTCCAGGCCGACGACGTCGACGCGTGCGCCAAGTAGCGGCCCGCCGAGTTGCCCACCACGTAGCGGCCCGCCGAGTAGCTGCCGCTGAGCAGCGGCCGCGCGCAACCGCCCGCCACGTCACCGGAGCGGGCTGAGCGTTCCGTCCGTCTCGCGGTAACCCTCGCCCGTCCGCGGGCAGTTCCAGAGCCCCTCGCCGGCCGGTCGGAGCGGCTCGCCCGCCCGGCCGACCCAGCCGATCCGGCGCGCGGGCACCCCGGCCACCAGGGCGAAGTCCGGGACGTCCCGGTGCACCACGGCGCCGGCCGCGACCAGCGCCCAGCGGCCGACCGTCACCCCGGCGACCAGCACCGCGCGGCCGCCGATCGAGCATCCCTGACGGAGCGTCACCGGTTCGGCCCGCCAGTCGAGTCGGCTCTTCGGCCGACCGTCGGGGGTGACCGCGCGCGGGTGGCGGTCATTGGTCAGCACGGCGGCCGGGCCGATGAACACCCCGTCCTCGACCACCGCCGGCTCGTACACCAGCGCGTGGTTCTGCACCTTGACCCGGTCGCCGATCCGCACACCGGGGCCGACGTAGGCGCCGCGGCCGATCACGCAGTCCGCACCGACCACCGCGTCCTCGCGGACCTGGGCCAGGTGCCAGACCCTCGTCCCGGCGCCGATCGCGGCCCGCTCGTCGACGTCCGCGCCCGGCTCGATCCTGGCCGCGGCCGACTCGGTCCGAGCCGCGGCCGCGGCCGCTCCGTCCTCAACTGTCCCCATGCGGACCGACGGTAGCCGGTCCGGGGCGCACCGTGAGGGTCAACCCGCCTGGGAGAGCACGTCCTTCGAGGACGGGCGGACGCTCCCTATCACCCGGCGGGCCAGTGAGCGGGGCGAGGTGATGAATCCGAAGCCCCAACTGAGGTGCATGGTCGCGAGCGCCACCGGCAGCAGCGCCTTGGCCCGCAGCGACAGTCCGCGGCCCTCGACCGCCGAACCGCCGAGGATACCCAGCAGGTAGACGCCGGGCACCGCGAGGAAGGCCGGGTGGACGGCGACGCCGAGCACCAGGCCCAGCAGCACCGCCAGCAGCGCGCTCGGCGGGGCCAGGTAGCGCAGGTTGACCGAGCCGCGGTGGTACCGGGTGACCACCCGGCGCCAGCGCCCGTAGTCCTTGTACTGCTTGGCCAGCGCCCGGACGGACGGCCGCGGCCGGTACGTCACCTTCAGCTGCGGGGTGAACCAGACCAGCCCGCCGTCCTGGCGGATCCGGTAGTTCAGCTCCCAGTCCTGGGCGCGGATGAACTCCTCGTTGTAGCCGCCGAGCTTCTCCAGCACCTCGCGCCGGAACACCCCGAGGTAGACGGTGTCCGCCGGGCCGGCCAGGCCGCCGGTGTGGAAGGCCGCGTTGCCGACGCCGATCTTGGAGGTCATCGCGGCGGCGACCGCGTTCTCCCACTCGGTCTCGCCCTCGGCGTGCATGATGCCGCCGACGTTGGCGGCGTCCATCTCGCCGAGCAGCCGGACCGCCGTGGTGATGTAGCCGGGGGTGAGCAGGCCGTGGCCGTCCACGCGCACCACTATCGGGTGCTGTGAGCCCCGGATCGCGGCGTTCAGCCCCGCGGGAGTGCGGCCGGTGGGATTCTCCACCGTGCGCACCCGCGGGTCCTCGGCCACCAGCTCGGCCGCGATCTCGGCGGTGCGGTCGGTGGAGGGGCCGAGGGCGATCACCACTTCGATCGGCCCGGGGTACTCCTGGTCCAGGATGCGCCGGACCGCCGTGCGCAGGTGTCGTTCCTCATTGAGCACCGGCATGATCACGGAAACAGCCGGCAGCTCCTCAGCAGCCTTGGTGTTCATCGGGGCCAACCGTACCGGTGTCGACGTCCCTCCGTCTTGTCCCGGTTCAGCGGCTCCCGGTCCCCCCAAGGGCGGCACCGGCACTGTGATCAACACCACCGTACCGTCCCGCCGCCCCGAGCCCGAATCGGCGGGGGAACGGTGCAGGTTCGGCGCAGGTTCGGCGCATCCGGTGAACGGCCGTGGACCGGGCCGGACCGGACCCGCGCCGGCCCCGGACAGCAGGGGCCGGGCGCCCGTGAGCACCCGACCCCTGCCGTTCCCCCGCTCCCCCGGTCCCCCCGTCCCCCCGTCCCCCGTGGGTCGACCCGACGTCCCCCGTCGCCGGGTCAGTCCGTCGCGATGGCCGCGAGGACGTTCATCCGTCCGGCCCGGAAGGCCGGGACGAGGGCGGCGACCAGGCCGATCACCACGGAGGAGACCAGCGTGACCATCACCGTGGTGGTCGGGACGGTGAGCGTCCCGAGGCCCTGGTCCCGCAGCACCCGCTGGGCGGTGACGCCCCAGGCCAGGCCCAGCCCGGTGCCGAGCACCGCGCCGAACACCGCGATCACCACGGACTCCAGCCGGATCATCCGGCGCAGCTGGCGGCGGGAGAGCCCGATCGCCCGCAGCAGGCCGATCTCGCGGGTCCGCTCCACCACCGACAGCGCCAGGGTGTTGACCACACCGAGCACCGCGACGGTGATCGACAGGCCGACCAGGCCGTAGATCAGGTAGAGCAGGGTGTTGACCTGGGACTGGACCAGCTCCTTGTAGCCGGCCTGGTCCTTGACCGTCAGCTGCGGGTACGGCTTGAGCGCGTCCTGGAGGGCGGTCAGGGTCTTGGCGACGTCGGTGCCGGAGGAGGCCTTGGCGTAGATCACCTGGTCCAGTTGGTCGCCCGCCGGGACGGCCTTGGCCATGGTGGCGACGTCCACGAAGGAGGCGTCCCCGTAGAGCGAGCCCTTCGCGAACACGACGCCCACCGGCAGCACCTGGGTCTGGCCCTTGGGGTAGCGGACGGTGATGCTGTCGCCGACCTCGAGGTGGTGGTCGGTGGCGAAGGCCTCGCCGATCCCCAGTGCCCCCCGGGCGATCGCCTCCGTCGAACCGGACTTCACCGGCAGCCGGAAGTCGGTGCGGAAGAAGGCCTCCGGCACCGCGGCGACCCCGGTGCGCTTGGACGTGCCGTCCGGCAGCTGGAACTTGACCTCGAGGTCCTTCTCGGTGGTGACGTGGTCGATGCCCGGGGTCCGCTTCACCACGTCGGCCATCTCGGCGGTGACACCGGTCCGGTCACCGCGGATGATGTAGTCCACTCCCACCGACTTGTCGATCTGCGCGCTGGCCGAGCTGACCGCCGAGGAGCTGAACACCGAGGAGCCGATCACCAGCGCCAGCCCGATCATCAGTGCGGCGGCGGTGGCGCCGGTACGGCGCGGGTTGCGCATCGCGTTGCGCTGGGCGAGCTTCCCGGAGGGGCCGAACACGGTCGGCAGCAGCGCCCCGAGCACCTTGATCACCACGGTGGCGAGCAGCGGGCCGAGCACCACGAAGCCGATCAGGGTGAGCAGCAGGCCCAGGCCCAGGTACTGCCCGCCGACGCCCGCCTTGTCGGCCGTGCCGGCGAGCACCAGCAGTCCGGCGCCGCCCGCGGTGAGCAGCAGGCCGAGGATGCTGCGGACGAGGTTGGACCGGGCCTCGGCCGGGGTGCCGTGGTCGCGCAGGGCGGCCATCGGCGCGATCCGGCTGGCCCGGCGGGCCGGGATCCAGGCCGCGACGACGGTGATCAGGATGCCCACCGCGTAGCCGGCCGCGAACACGTCGGGCCCGATCTGCAGGTCGCTCGCGCTGATGCCCATGCCGACCGCGTTCATCAGCTTGATCAGGCCGAACGCGACGCCGAGGCCGACGGCGACCCCGAGGGTGGAGCCGAGCACGCCCAGGATCAGCGCCTCGGCCAGCACCGAGCCGTTCACCTGTGCCCGGCTGCCGCCGATGGCCCGGAGCAGGCCGATCTCACGGGTGCGCTGGGCGACCAGCATCGAGAAGGTGTTGATGATCAGGAAGCCGCCGACGATCAGCGAGATCCCGGCGAAGCCGAGCATCGCGTACTTCATGAAGTCGAGGCCGCTGCCGATCGCCTTGGTGTTGTCGGCCTTCTGCTCGGCCGCGGTCTTCACCTGGTAGCCGCCGCCGACCTTGGCGAGGGCGTCGGCCTTGAGCTGGTCGTCGCTCCGGCTGCCGTCGCCGAAGGCCTCGACGGAGGTGTAGGCCTGCTCGCCGAGCAGCACCTGCTGGGCGGTCGGGGTGTCCAGGAAGGCCAGGGCCGCGCCGGGGTTGGTGGTGGTGAAGGTGGCGATGCCGGCGACGGTGAACTCGTGCTTGCCGCCGGCGTTGTCGAGCCGGACCGCGGCGCCGAGCCCGAGCTTGGCCTTCTTGGCGGTGTCGGCGTCCAGCACCAGCTCGCCGGAGGTCTGCGGGGCGTGCCCGGAGGTGATCCGCACCGGGTTGCGCGGGGTGTCCGTCCAGTTGCCGACCAGGGTCGGCGCCCCGCTGGTCGGGCCGATCAGCTTGTCGGTGGCCGGGTCGACCAGGATCGCGTCGCCGACCATGACCTGGCCGACGGCGGTCTTCACCCCGGGCAGCGCGGCGATCTGCCCGGCCAGTGCGACCGGGACGGTGGCGGGCTTGTCCCCGGGCTGCGCGTCCTCGTCGTCGGCCGGCTTGGGCGGCTGGACGGAGACGTCGGAGGCGGTGGCGGCGAACAGCTTGGAGAAGGTGCTGGTGGCGGTGTCGGAGAACACCAGGGTGCCGGACACGAAGGCGACCGACAGCACGACGGCGACGAGCGAGAGCGCCATCCGCCCCTTGTGGGCGAAGAAGCTCCGCAGGGAGGTCTTGAGCAGCATGGTTCGTCGGCCCGCCGCTCAGCTGGTCCGCTTGCCGTCGAAGCGGCGCATGCGTTCGAGGACGGAGTCGGCGGTCGGGGCGTGCATCTCGTCCACGATCACGCCGTCGGCCAGGAAGAGCACCCGGTCCGCGTAGCCGGCGGCGACCGGGTCGTGGGTGACCATGACCATGGTCTGGCCCAGCTCGTCCACCGAGCGGCGCAGGAAGGTCAGCACCTCGGCTCCGGCCCGGGAGTCCAGGTTCCCGGTGGGCTCGTCGCCGAAGATGATCTCGGGTCGGGCGGCCAGGGCACGGGCCACCGCGACGCGCTGCTGCTGGCCGCCGGAGAGCTGGGTCGGACGGTGCTTGAGCCGGCCGGCCAGGCCGACGGTCTCCACCACCTGGTCGAGCCAGGCCTGGTCGGGGCGGCGGCCCGCGATGTCCATCGGCAGGGTGATGTTCTCCAGCGCGTTCAGGGTCGGGAGCAGGTTGAACGCCTGGAAGATGAAGCCGATCTTGTCCCGGCGCAGCCTGGTCAGCTGCTTGTCCTTGAGGCCGGTGATCTCGGTGTCGCCGATCCGGATCCGCCCGGCGCTGACCGTGTCCAGCCCCGCCAGGCAGTGCATCAGGGTGGACTTGCCGGAGCCCGAGGGGCCCATGATCGCGGTGAAGCGACCGCGCTGGATGTCCACGTCGACCGCGTCGAGCGCGGTCACCCTGGTCTCGCCCGATCCGTAGGCCTTGGTCACCTGGCGGGCCGAGGCGGCGACGGCGGACGGTCCGCCGGGAAGCTGGGGGTCGTACACGGCCGTTGCCGTCGTCACTGGATTCTCCTCAGAAGTGGCCCACCCGTTGGCCCCCACCCTCCCGACCCGGTCGGGTCGCGGACCCGACGGAACCGGGCCGTGTTCGGGCGGGCGGGGACGTGAGAACCACGTTAGGAGTCGGCTCGCGGGCGCTCGTCCTCCGTCGGAATGAAGCGCTGCAACCAAGGTTCTACGGGTGCGGCACCCCCTCCCCCTAAGGGGTGCCGCGGGCCTTCTCGGGGTCGCCCCGTACGGGGTCGGGCGGCGGCGGCTCAGCCGGTCAGGACGGGTGCGGCGAGCCGTTCGAGGGCGTCGGCGAAGCCCTCCACCACGGGGACGAGCTGGGCGTCGGTCCGGCACTCGACGAGGGTGGTGCCGTCCTCGGCGGCGGTGATGTCGCGGTCGAGCACGAACCAGCCCTGGGTGATGTGGCCGGCGCCCATCGAGCTGAGCACCGGGCGCAGCGCGTAGTCCACCGCGAGGACGTGCGCGGGCGAGCCGCCGGTGGCCAGCGGCAGGACGGCCTTGCCGGCCAGCGCGTACTGCGGGAGCACGTCCAGCAGGGCCTTGAGCAGGCCGGAGTAGGCGGCCTTGTAGACGGGGGTGCCGATGACGACGCCGTCGGCCCGGGCGAACAGTTCGGTGACGGCGACGATCCCGGGGTGGTCGAAGTCGCCGGAGAGCAGCGCGTGCGCGGGCAAGCTGCGGGCCTCGAAGGGGATGACGTGGTGGCCGCGGTCCACCAGGCGCGCGTCGACGTGGCGCAGCAGCCGGGTGGTGCGGGAGGTGGCGGAGGGGGAGCCGGAAACGGACAGGACGGTGGCCATGGGTTCACCTCTGGCTGGAAGCGGGGGTGCTTCGCAGCGGCCGCTGCGGGGCCGCCGCGGTCGGTGCTCGACGGTGTTCGACGTTCTCGGCGATCTCGACGGGCGCGCTTCAGCGACGACAGAGCGAACCGGACACACGTTGCAGGTCGACGTGCCGCCGACGCGTGAGTGCCCAACTCTGATCCATGTCCGAAATGCAAACACGGTGCGTTCGAAGCGGTCAAGAATCGTTTCAGCAACCGGAACAGGGGTGACGGACACGTTTCGCGCCGGAACGATCCGGTACGTGCATCAAAACTGCTACAAGAGGCCCGGTAGGCCCCCCGGGGGGAGTCAGCCGGACGGGTGTCGGGCATCCTTCACCGCATGAACACGTGGCAGGAGGGCCGCCCCGGCGGCGGAGGGAACCCCTACGGAGGCAACGGCGGCGGTGCCGCCGAGCGGCCGCTGCCGGCCTCGCTGAACCCGCGCGGGCCCGGTGCGCCCGCCCCGCGGCAGCCGGAGTCGTCCCGCCTCGGCGGCGTCCCGCCGCAGCACGCCCCCGGCGGCCCCGGCCGGCCCGGCTCCGGTGGCCCCGGTGGCCCCGGCCGGCCCGGTGGCCCGGGCGGTCCCGGCGGTGCCCGCCCGGCTGGCGCCCGGCGCTGGCCGCGGCGGCGGATCGTGAAGTGGACGGTCTTCGGCGTGCTGATCGCCGTCATGGTGACCTCGGTGTCGACCTGGTTCTGGGCGGACTCCAAGCTCAACCACGAGAACGTGCTGGCCGACTACCCGGGCCGGCCGGCCGCCGGCAAGGGCACCAACTGGCTGATCGTCGGCTCCGACAGCCGCGACGGCCTGAGCGAGTCCCAGATGGACACCATGCACACCGGGCACGACGTCGAGGGCAAGCGCAGCGACTCGATGATGATCCTGCACGTCGGGGACCACGGGAACACCCTGATGAGCATCCCGCGCGACTCCTGGGTGCCGATCCCCGAGTTCAAGACCAGCTCCGGGAAGACCGTCAAGGCCACCACCTCGAAGATCAACTCGGCCTTCGCCAACGGCAACGGCCGACTGCTGGTGCAGACCGTCGAGTTGAACACCGGCATCCGCATCGACCACTACGCCGAGATCGGGTTCGCCGGGTTCGCCGGCATCGTCGACTCGATCGGCGGCGTCGAGATGCACATCGACCAGGACATCAAGGACCGGGACTCCGGGCTCGACCTCAAGGCCGGCGACCAGACCCTCAACGGCGTCCAGGCCCTGGCCTTCGTCCGCCAGCGCCACCAGATGGCCGACCAGGACCTCGGCCGGATGCGCAACCAGCAGAAGTTCCTCGGCGCCCTCGCCCACCAGGCCGCCTCTCCGGGCACCGTGCTCGACCCGTTCACGTTCTACCCGCTGGTCGACTCGGCGCTCGGCACCCTGATCGTCGACGACGACTGCGGACTGACCGACCTGGGCTCGCTCTTCCTCGCCATGAAGGACGTCAACGGCGGCGACGGCAAGACCCTGACCGTCCCGATCGGCAACGCCGACTACCACACCAAGACCGGCGAGTCGGCGGTCCAGTGGGACGCCGCCAAGTCCAAGCAGGTCTTCGACGCCTTCAAGAACGACACCACCGTGCCGGACGTCAAGTAGTCGCGACCACGGGTGACCGGCCGGACACAATGGGTGGATGTCACTCGTCACCGCACTCGTCTACCGTCGACGCCACCGCCTCCTGGGCCGCCTGGTCCAGGAGGCGCTCGCGCTCTACGGGATGGAGGTGCCGGCCGCCTGCGAGATCGGGCCCGGACTCATCGTGTTCCACCGCGGCTTCGGCACCGTGCTGCACCCGTACACCACGCTGGGGGCGGACGTGACGCTCTACAACGGCGTCACCGTCGGGCGCGCCGACCCGTGGGTGCCGCAGGAACTCAGCGCGATGCGGCGGGTGGTGGTCGGGGACGGCGCGGTGCTCTGCGCGGGCGCCAAGGTGGTGTGCAAGACGGGCGTGCTGACCGTCGGGGCGGGCACCGTGGTCGGCGCCAACGCCGTGCTCACCCGCTCGACCGGCCCCGGCGAGGTCTGGGCCGGGGTGCCCGCGCGCCGGATCGGGATGCGGGACGGGAGCCGGGTGCCCTCGGCCGTCCTCGCGTAGCGGACGTGCCACCGCCCCGGAGCGGGGAGTCGGACCTGCCGAC